>CAJAXU010000630.1 GCA_903948045.1 uncultured beta proteobacterium
ATGACCGCAGCGGAGACCGGCCACCTGGTGTTTGGCACGCTGCACACCTCCAGCGCCGCCAAGACCATTGACCGGATCATTGACGTGTTTCCGGCGGACGAAAAAGAAATGGTGCGGGCCATGCTGTCGGAGTCGCTGCAGGCGGTGATCTCGCAAACCCTGTGCAAGACCAAGGACGGTCAGGGCCGGGTGGCCGCGCACGAAATCATGCTGGGCACCAATGCCATTCGCAACCTGATCCGCGAAGCCAAGATCGCGCAGATGTACTCCAGCATCCAGACCGGCAACAGTGTGGGCATGCAAACGCTGGACCAGAACCTGACCGACCTGGTCAAGCGCAATGTGATCAGCGCCGCAGAGGCTCGGACCAAGGCCAAGATCCCGGAAAATTTCCCGGGCTGAGCACCCACAGGACCGCACCATCCCGACATGAAAGCCTTCTTCAACCACCTTTGGCAAAAAATGGGGCTCGAAGAGCCGGCGCAGGCCAGCGACTCCAGACTTTTCGACGTCAGTGCCAACGGACCGGAGTCAGAGCTGCGCAGCGTCGTGCCGTGGTCCGCCCGGGCAAACCAGATCGGCGCGTCCGACCTCCAGGCTGACCGCGCCATGCGCCAATTAAAGGCGCTGTGGAGTGCTGACAAGCAGATGCAGCAGATGCCGGAGAAGGCCGTTGCCCGCCTCAAAAAGTACATGCACTTCGTCCACGTCCCGGCGGGGCAGGAGTTCATCCATCAGGACGAGCATGGTAATTTCCTGGTGGTCTTGCTCAAAGGGCAGGTGGCGGTGGAGCGGACCCAGACCTGGGGCGAGCGCTTGCGCCTGTCCGAGGCGGTGCCTGGCGAAATGCTGGGAGAAATGTCACTGCTCGACCAAGGGCTGCGCTTTTCCGCCTGCATCACCCAGACCGAGTGCGACATGGCGGTTCTGACCACCGAGGCCATGAACGAAATGGTCACAGAAGACGCCTACCTGGTCGCCTGCCTAATGACCGTCCTGGCCCGCAAGATGTCGCTGCGGCTGCGAGTGGTCGGTGCCCGCCTGAGTGAACGAAGCTAAACCCTGGAGCCCCTGCCATCATGGAACTCAACCAAGCCGGTCAGTTTGTCGGCGAATTGCTGAAGCTGATGCTCAGCCGCAAAAGCAGCGACATGTTCATCACGGCGGACTTCCCGCCATCCATCAAGATCGATGGCAAGCTGACCAAAATGTCCCCGGACCGGCTGACCGGGGCGCAAACCGCAGCGCTGGTTCGCTCCATCATGAGCGAACGCCAGGCCGCTGAGTTCGAGGCGACCAAGGAGTGCAACTTTGCCATCGCGCCTGAAGGCATTGGCCGCTTTCGCGTGAACGCTTTCGTGCAACAGGGCCATGCCGGCATGGTGATGCGCATGATCCCGACCACCGTGCCTACGATCGACGGTCTGGGCGTGCCGCAGGTCCTCAAGGATGTGGTCACCGCCAAGCGCGGGCTGTGCATCCTGGTCGGCGCCACCGGCTCAGGCAAATCGACCACCCTGGCCGCGATGGTGGACTGGCGCAATGAGCAAACCTATGGCCACATCATCACGATTGAGGACCCGATTGAGTTCGTACACCCGCACAAAAACTGCATGGTGACGCAGCGCGAGGTCGGGCTCGACACCGACAACTGGGATACGGCCCTGAAGAACACCCTGCGCCAGGCGCCGGACGTCATTCTGATGGGTGAAATCCGCGACCACGAGACCATGGAGCATGCGGTGGCCTTTGCCGAAACCGGGCATTTGTGCTTGGCCACCCTGCACGCCAACAGCGCCAATCAGGCGTTGGACCGCATCATCAATTTCTTCCCGGAAGAGCGGCGTGCGCAGCTGTTGATGGATTTGTCGCTCAACCTCAAGGCCGTGATTTCGCAGCGTTTGGTCCCCAAGCAGGATGGCAAGGGTCGCGCTGCGGTGGTGGAAATCCTGTTGAACTCCCCCCTGATTTCCGATTTGATCTTCAAGGGCCATGTCACCGAAATCAAGGAGATCATGAAGAAAAGCCGCAACATGGGTATGCAAACCTTTGATCAAGCCTTGTTTGACGCGTTTGAGGCCAACAGCATCAGCTACGAAGATGCCCTGCGCAATGCCGATTCGGTCAACGATTTGCGGCTGCAGATCAAACTCAACAGCCAACGGGTCAAATCCACCGACCTGAACGCCGGCACCGAGAATTTCGCCATCGTATAGACACCCCCGCGCGCTGCAGCCCTCGACGGATTGCGGCCAAGCGGCATTTTTTACATTTCAACCTCTGTAACGAGCACCTATGAGCAGCATCAACCACAAAGATTACGCCAGCACCCCGAGCCGCAAAGTCGCCTTCCTTGGCCTGGGTGTCATGGGCTACCCGATGGCTGGGCACCTGGCGCGAGCCGGGCACCAGGTCACGGTGTACAACCGAACCGCGAGCAAATCCAGCGCCTGGTGTACTGAATTTGCGGGAGCAACCGCCCCCAAGCACGCCGCGACACCGCGACTGGCAGCGCAGGGGGCCGAACTGGTGTTCTGTTGTGTCGGCAATGACGACGACCTGCGCGGCGTGACCTTGGGCGCCGATGGCGCTTTTGCCGGCATGCAAGCCGGGACCACCTTCGTCGACCACACCACGGCATCCGCCAGCGTGGCACGCGAGCTCTACGGCGCCGCCAAAACCCTGGGCCTGCACTTCATCGATGCCCCGGTCTCTGGTGGCCAGGGTGGCGCGCAGAACGGCCTGCTGACCGTGATGTGCGGCGGTGATCAGGCGGCGTTTGACACAGCCCAACCGGTGGCCATGGCTTTTTCCCGCGCGTTCACCCTGCTGGGCGACAGCGGCGCGGGCCAATTGGCCAAAATGGTGAATCAGATTTGCATCGCCGGGCTGGTACAGGGTCTTAGCGAGGCCATCGCTTTTGGCGAGCAGGCGGGACTGGACATGCTGCAGGTGCTGGAGGTGATCGGCAAGGGCGCAGCGCAAAGCTGGCAGATGGACAACCGCGGCAAGACCATGGTCGCCGGCAAGTTTGACTTCGGTTTTGCGGTCGACTGGATGCGCAAGGACCTCGGTCTGGTGCTGGATGAGGCCAAGCGCAATGGTGCGCGCCTGCCGGTTACCGCTTTGGTGGACCAGTTTTATGCCGATGTGCAGCACATGGGCGGCCAGCGCTGGGACACCTCCAGCCTGATCAAGCGCCTGACGTAGCGCGCCAAAGCGCCCTCAGGGCGCCTTCTTTGGCATCAGGGCCTTGAGCTCGTCCTCGCTGATGATCTCCAGCAAGCGCACCACTTTTTGCACGCCCTGGGTGGTGCGTACCACCTCGGTAGCCCGGTCAGCCTCGCGCTGGGTCACCCGCCCCATCAAGTAGGTGGTGCCCCGCTCGGTCACCACCTTGAAGGCATTAGCGAACAGGTCCCGGGCATCCACCAAGCCGGCCCGCACCCGGGTGGTGACCAGCACGTCGGACGAGCGCTGGGTCAGGGTGGTATTGCCCAACACCGCCAATTCATTGACTGTGCTGCGCACATTCTCGACCTTGGCCACGATTTGCTCCGCCAGCGCCCGGTCCTGAGCACTGGGCACCTCTCCGGTGAGCAGCACCTGCCGGTTGTAGCTGGTGACACTGATGTGGACCCGATCACCCAGATTCTCCCGGATGCGGCTGGCAGCACGCAGCTCGATACCTTCGTCTTCCAGCTGCGCACCTGAGGTACGCCGGTCCGTCGCCACCAATGAGCCCATCAGGGCGCCTCCCACCACCATGGGGGCACAAGCGCTCAAGGACGCCGCCAGGCAGGTCACCAGCACGAGTTTGTGCAGCAAGGGGTGTTTCAAATGAATCATGGGGGGGTCTCCTGGTCGCCAAGTAACTGGGCATCAACGGCATCACAAATACAGTGCAACGCCAAAATATGAACTTCTTGCACCCGCGCGGTGCGCTCGTGCGGCACGCAAATATGAACATCGGTATCGCGCAGGACATGGCTCATTTTGCCGCCACCGCGCCCGCTCAAACCCACCACCACCATCTCGCGCTCGTGGGCCGCCTCAATCGCCGCCAGCACGTTGCCTGAGTTGCCGCTGGTAGAGATGGCCAGCAACACATCGCCCGGCTGGCCCAACGCCCGCACCTGGCGGGAGAAGATGATGTTGAAGTCGTAGTCGTTGGCAATCGCGGTGATGATGGAGCTGTCGGTGGTGAGGGCTAACGCCGCCAGCTCGGGCCGTTCGCGTTCAAAACGACCGACAAACTCGGCGGCAAAGTGCTGGGCATCGGCGGCCGAGCCGCCATTGCCACAGGCCAACACCTTGCCCCCACTGGTGACACAGGCCAACATGGCCTGCACGGCCGCGGCAATCGGGCCGCTCAGGACCTGGGCGGCCTGGTACTTCAAGTCGGCGCTATCGATAAAGTGCTGTTGAATTCGTTGCTCTAGCATAGCCCGATGATACCCGCGTCAATTTGCGTCAAAGGCCGCCCGTAGCCACTGCAGGCCTTGCGACTCCAGCAGCACCACATCAAAGCGGCAGGGCGGCGTGACAGCCAGTCGCATCAGGTAATGCCGGGCAGCAAATATGATGCGCCTCTGCTTGGTGCCACTGATACTGGCGCCCGCCCCGCCATGGCTGGCATTGGCGCGTCGGCGTACCTCGACAAACACGATGGTGCCGTCAGCCGCACGCATGATCAGGTCGATTTCACCGCCGCCGCGGCCGGGCGTCCGATAATTGCGCTGCACCAGCCGCAGGCCAGCCTGCTGCAAATGGTGCAGGGCGGCGTCTTCCGCCGCATCGCCCACGCTTTTGGTGCTGGCCATGGCACCTGCCGCCCTGTCATGAGGAAAAACCATTGAGCTCCACCTATGCCCGTGCCCCGAGCGCCGCCGCCGATGCGGCGGCTGGCCAGGATTATCCGCCTGGCGCACTGTATGTGGTCGCCACCCCGATTGGCAACCTGGCCGACATCACGCTGCGCGCGCTGCATGTGCTGGCGCTGGCCGATACCGTGGCCTGCGAGGACACACGCCACACCCAGGCCCTGCTGCGGGCGTACGGCATCGACAAACCGGCAGCGCAGTTGCTGGCAGTGCACGAGCACAACGAGACGCAAGCCGCCGAAGAACTGGTGCGACGCATGGGCCAGGGGCAGCGGGTGGCCTATGTCAGCGATGCCGGCACCCCCGCCATCAGCGACCCTGGCGCTCGCCTGGTGGCCGCCACGCAGGCGGCGGCGCTGCCGGTGGTACCGCTGCCCGGCGCCAGCAGCGTGACCACCGCGCTCAGCGTGGCCGGTATCGCTGCCGATGATTCGGCTGCCGGCGGGTTTGTCTTTGTCGGGTTTTTGCCGAGCAAGGCTGGCGAACGGGCCACGGCCGTGGCAGCCCTGGCGCAGCAGCCGCGCGCGGTGGTGCTGCTGGAGGCGCCGCACCGCATCGAGGCGCTGGCCGACGCGCTGGCGGTGCTGGGCCACCGTGCCCTCACGGTCGGGCGCGAACTGACCAAACAGTTCGAGCAGATTGTCCAGCTGCCGGCGACCGGTTTTGCGCCCTGGCTGGCAGGCGACCCGAACCGGCGCCGCGGTGAATTTGTGCTGGTGCTGCACCCGGCCCCGGTGGCGGCAGACAGTGGCCAGGACACCCGTGTGCTGCAACTGCTGCTGGCCGAGCTGCCGCTGAAGACGGCAGTGCGGCTGGCGGCCGAGATCACCGGCGCAGCACGCAATGGCTTGTACGAAGCTGCGCTGAACCTGAAAAAGAGCGCCCTGGACTGAGGTGGATCAAGCGGGCGTGGGCCACGCCTGCGTCCAATGGTGGGCTGTTCACACCCTGAGAAAGCCCGCACCATGACACCCTGTGACGTTGTTCTTTGCCACCCGGTCCGCACCGCGATCGGCACCTATGGCGGCAGCCTGAAAGACTTGCCTGCCCCTGACCTGGGGGCGGTCGCCATCCGGGAGAGCCTGCGTCGCTCGGGTTTGGCGCCAGACCGTATCCAGACGCTGGTGATGGGCCAGGTGATCCAGGCCGGCGCGCGCATGAACCCGGCGCGCCAGGCCGGCATCGCCGCCGGGCTGCCGGTCGAGGTGCCGGCACTCACCGTCAACCGGGTGTGCGGCTCGGGTGCCCAGGCCATCGTCAGCGTTGCGCAGGAGATTTGGGCCGGCATGAGCGAATGCGGCATCGCCGGTGGCATGGAAAACATGGACCGCGCGCCCTACCTGCTGCCGCAAGGGCGCTGGGGTGCACGCATGGGCGACGTCACGCTGCACGACAGCATGCTGACCGACGGCCTGAACGACGCCTTCAGTGGCCAGCATTCGGGCTGGCACACCGAAGACCTGGCGACCCGGCAGGGCATCACCCGGGAGGAGCAGGACCGCTGGGCGCTGCGCTCACAGCAGCGCTTCGCCACCGCCCAGGCGGCGGGGCATTTTGAGGCAGAGATCGCCACCGTCGAGGTGCCCGGGCGCAAAGGCAGCACGCCGTTTCGCAAAGACGAGCACAACCGGCCGGACACCAGCGCCGAGTCGCTGGCGCGGCTGAAACCGGCGTTCCGCGGCGATGGCAGCATCACAGCGGGCAGCGCGCCTGGCCTGAACACGGGGGCGGCGGCCATGCTGGTGGCCGAACGCCAGTGGGCCGAGACCCAGGGACTGCGACCGATGGCCCGGCTGGTCAGCTACGGGCTCGGCGCCGTCGAACCTGGCTGGTTTGGTCTGGGGCCAGTGCCCGCCGTGCGCCAGGCACTGGCGCGCGCCGGGTGGTCGACCACACAGGTCGAGCGGGTCGAGATCAACGAGGCCTTTGCTGCCATCACCCTGGCCTGCCTGCGCGAGCTGGGTTTCAGCGAAGAGGTGGTCAATGTGGACGGCGGCGCCATCGCCCATGGTCACCCGATTGGCGCCACCGGCGCGGTGCTGACCACGCGCCTGCTGCATGCGATGCAGCGTGACGGCTTGCGCCGCGGGCTGGTCACGCTGTGCATTGGCGGCGGCCAGGGCATTGCGCTGGCGCTGGAGCGGGTGTAACCCAGCGCGCCACGAGAGCGCTAGCGGCGCTCGCCCCAGATGCCACGCGGCCGCAAGACCAGCATCAGTGCGATCAGGCAGCCGATCAGCACCACTTGCAGGGCCGCCGCCCGGGCCTGCTCGGCCTGCGGAATCCAGCCGCGCATCAGGCCGCCCGCCGCGGTCCAGAAACCCCAGACCACGTAGGCGCCCAAAATGGCACCGCGGTTGTTGCCCGCACCGCCAACGATCAACATGGCCCAAAGCTGGAAGGTCAGGATCGGCAAAAAATCATCCGGTGCGATGAAGCCGACAAAATGCGCGTACAGCGCGCCGCCCAGCCCCATCAGCATGCTGCCGATGACAAAGCTTTGCAGCCGGAACGCAAACGAGCGCTTGCCTAGCGCGCTGGCGGCGTCCTCGTCCTCACGGATGGCGCGCAGCACGCGCCCCCAGGGGCTGTTGACCAGTTGCTCGATGGCCAGGTAGGCCAGCAACAACAGCGACAGGGCCAGACCCAGGTAGGCCAGTGTCCAGGGCAGGCCGGTACCCAGCCAGGCCTGCATCGGCTTGGGGATGAACTGCACCCCAAAGGGGCCGCCCGTCAGGGGTGTGGCATTGTTGGCCACCAACTGGATCGTGACGGCGATACCAAAGGTGGTGATGGCCAGGTAGTCCTGTCGCAGACGCAGGGCCAGTGCCCCGACCAGCAAACCGACCAGGCCGGTGACTGCCATGGCCGCCAGCATGCCTACCGCCACCGGCAGGCCCAGGCCAGCCAGCCGGTCGCTGGCAGCGGGGGTGGTGAGCAGGGCCGTGGTGTAGGCGCCAATCGCCACGAAACCGGCCACCCCCACATTGAACAGCCCGGTGTAGCCCCACTGCAGGTTCAGCCCGAGCGTGATGATGGCGTAAGCGGTGGCGAACACCAAAAAGAAGCTGGCATAGGACAGGGCACCGATCAGGTCCGGCATCAGTGCTGCTCCCCAAAAAGACCCTTAGGCCGAACCATCAAGATCGCAATCAACACCGCAAAGGCCGCCGCCGAGCGGTATTCAGCACCGACCAAGGTGACTGATGCACTTTCAGCAAGCCCGACGATCAGGCCGCCCAGCACGGCACCCCAGATCGACCCGACCCCACCCAGGATCACGGCGGCAAACAGGGGCAACAGCAACTCCACGCCCATGTTGGGTCTCAGTTGAACCGTCAGTCCGGCAAACACGCCGGCCACCGCGGCCAGCGCCCCACCGATCAGCCAGGTGGCGCGCAACACCCGTTCCGGGTCGATGCCGGTGACCCGCGCCAGCCCGGGGTTGAGCGCCGTGGCGCGCATGGCACGACCCAGGGTGCTGTGGCGCAAAAACAGGTGCAGGCAGGCCACGGTGAGTAGCGTCAGCACCAGCACAAAGATCTGATCGGGCGTCACCCGCAAGCCACCCCAGACGCTGCGTGGCAGAAAAGCCACCGCGATCTGCAGGTTGTCCGAGTAGTAGCGCGGTATGCCACCCTGCCAGAACAGGAGCAGATTGCGCAGCGCCAGCGCCGCGCCGAAACTGGCGATCACCAGGGTGATGGCGCCTGCCTTGCGCAAACGCTTGAACAGGATCGTGTCCAGAGCCAGGGCCAGCAATGCGGTCAGGCCACAGGCCAGCAGCAGGCCAGCCAGCAGCCCCCAGCCGAAGGAGAAGGGCGCGATCGGCGCCGTCAGCGCCTGGCTGGTGGTCGTCAGGGCGGTAGCGGCCACGAACGCCAGGTAGGCACCCCAACCCAGCAGCTCACCATGGCTGAAATTGGAAAACCGCACGATCGACAGCGTCATGCTCAGCCCGATGGCCCCCAGCGCCACCACCGAGCCGATGATCAGGCCGTCCGCCAAAATTTGCAGCATCAGCGAGGGCCCTCGGCGACGGGTGAAGCCGCGTGGCGGCCCAGGTACAGGGCGGCGATGCGGGCATCGCCCAGCAACTCGGCGCTGCTGGCCACAATGCGCTCCTTGCCCTCCACCAGCACGGCGGCGCGATCGGCCAGGGCCAGCGCGGCTTTGACGTTTTGCTCGACCAGCAGCACCGTGATGCCGGCATCGCGCACCTCGCGCAGTTTGCCAAACACCTGGCCGACCAGCAGCGGGCTCAAGCCAGCCGAGGGCTCATCCAGAATCAGCAGACCGGGCCGCGCGATCAAGGCGCGCGCCACGGCCAGCATCTGGCGTTGCCCGCCCGACAGCTGACCCGCCGGCAACTTGCGCTGGCGCAGCAGGTCGGGGAACATGGCGTAAACCGGCGCCAAGCTGTCGTGGCGCGGGGCCTTGACGATGGCGGCTGCCAGCTCCAGGTTCTCAGCCACACTGAGGTTGATAAACACATTCTCGGTTTGCGGCACGAAGGCCAGTCCCTCGAACACCATGCGGTGAGCCGGGGTGCGGGTGATGTCGCGGCCATTGAGCAGCACGCGGCCGCTGCTGACAGGCACCAGCCCGGCCACGGCTTTGACCAGCGACGATTTGCCCGCACCGTTCGGACCGAGGATGGCGAAGATCTCACCGGGTTGGACCGTCAGGCAGGCGTTTCGCACAATCGGTAGGCCGGGCTCGTAGCCAGCCTCCAGCGATTCAATGACCAGGACCGGGGGGCTGCTCATGCCGGACTGCCCAGGTAGGCTTCCACCACCCGCGCATCGCTGAGTACCGTCTGCGCCGCCCCAGACAGCAGCAAACGGCCTTCAGCCATCACCATCACCGGGTGACACAGCGTAGCCACGAGGTCCATGTTGTGCTCGATGATGAGGAAAGTGGTGCCCTGCGCATTGAGCGCGCGCACCTTGTCGACGATCTGGTCCAGCAGCGCCGGATTGACGCCAGCCCCGGGTTCGTCGAGCAGCACGATCTTGGGCTCGGCCACCATCACACGCGCCAGCTCCAGCAACTTGCGCTGGCCGCCCGACAGAATGCGCGCCGGCTCGTTCGCCAGGCTGGACAGGCCGACAAAATCCAGCCAATGTCGCGCCGCCGCCAGCGTTTGGCGCTCTTGCCGGGCCACCAGGGCCGGGCGCAGCCAGTTGGTCCAGAAGCGCTCGCCCATTTGGCCGCGCGGCGCCACCATCACGTTCTCCAGCACAGTCATCTCGGGAAACGGGCGCGGGATCTGGAAGGTTCTGGCCAAACCGGCGGCAAACACCGCGCTGGAGGGGCGCCCGGAGATGCGCACGCCATCCAGCAGCACCCTGCCGGACGAGGCCGGCATGAAACCGGTCAGGCAGTTGAACAGCGTGGTCTTGCCGGCCCCATTGGGGCCGATCAAACCGCCAA
>CAJAXU010000631.1 GCA_903948045.1 uncultured beta proteobacterium
ACCACCAGCCGGGTCTGGGTGAACTCCAGCATGCCGTGCTTGCCGTCGTCGCCGCCCAGGCCGGAGCGCTTCCAGCCGGCGTGGTAGCCCTGGTAGGGGTCGGCCGGGGTGCGGTTGATGTAGAGCTCGCCCGCCTCGATGTCGTTGCTGGCCTGCATGATCTGCTGGTAGTTGCTGGAGTAGATCACCGAGGCCAGGCCAAACTGGTGGTCATTCGCCAGCGCCAGCGCGTGGTCGATGTCGCGGTAGGGCAGCACACACAGCACCGGGCCAAACACCTCGTCTTGCACGATCTCCATCTCTTGCCGCACCTGGGTCAGCAGCGTGGCGGGGTAGAAAAAGCCGGGGCCGGCGGGCAGCACGCCGCCGCAGTCGAGTTGGGCGCCCGCTGCCACCGCGCGCTGCACCATGGCATGGATGTCGGCCCGCGCCGTGGCGCTGATCAGCGGCCCCATGTGGTCAGGGTGCGCAGCACGGTCGCCAATAGCACGCGCTGCCAACAGCGATTTGAGCTTGGCCACCAGGGCATCGTGCACGCTCTCCTGCACATAGACCCGCTCCACAGCAGTACAGAGCTGGCCGCAGTTGGTGGTTTTGGAGCGCACGATGTCGCTGGCGGCCCGGTCCAGATCAGCGTCGGCGGCCACGATGGCCGGCGTCTTTCCGCCGAGTTCGAGCGACACCTTGGCGATGTTGACCTTGGCATAGTCCAGCACGCGTCGGCCGGCGTTCAGACCGCCGGTCAGGGTGATCATCGCCACCTTGGGGTGGGTGCACATGGCCTGCGCCTGCTCGTGCCCCATGGCCATGATGTTGACCACGCCTGGCGGCAGGCCGGCGTCCAGCACCGCCTGCGCGATCTCAAACGCCGAGCAGGGCGTGTTGTTGCTCGGTCGCACCACCACCGTGTTGCCGGCAATCAGGGCCGGCGCAATCTTGCGCAGCAGGGTGTAGACCGGGTAATTGAACGGAATCAGGCAGGCCACCACACCCATCGGCTCACGGTGCAGCATCAGGTTCTCACGCGGGGAGTCGCTGGGGATGATTTCGCCTTCAATGCGGCGTGCCCATTCGGCGTGGTAGCGGGTTACCTCGGCGGCGTACACCGCTTCGTCGGTGGCGTCTTGCAGGCTTTTGCCGGTTTCCTGGGCCAGGGCCTGCCCAATCTGCGCACTGCGCGCCACCAGGGCGTCGGCCAGCTTGTGCAGGTGGGCGCCCCGAGCCACGCTGGTCAGTTTGCGCCAGCCGCGCTGGGCGGCAGCGGCCTGGTCGCAGGCCTGCAGCACCTGCGCGGTGCTGGCGGCACTGACGGTGGCGAAGTGTGCTTGGGTGGCCGGGTTGTCCACGGCAAACGTGGCGCCATCCTCAGCCGCCAGCCACTGGTTGCCGATGAGGTTCAGGTAGGCCGTCATGTCAGAAATAGCCCAGCGGGTGCTGCGCCATGCTCAGGTGCAGGCCCTTCTCGTGGTAGGGGTGGGCCAGCGCCACCTCTTCGTTCAGCTCCACGCCCAGGCCGGGTGCCTTGCTCGGGATGACGTAGCCGTCTTCCCACTGGATTTTGGTCTTGAGCAGCTTGGCATGGAAGCCGCCGAGCTGCTGGATGCTCTCCAGAATCAAAAAGTTGGGGATGCAGGCCGCCAGCTGGATATTGGCCGCTGCCTCGATCGGGCCGCAGTACAGGTGCGGCGCGATCTGGGCGTAGTGCGCTTCGGCCATGCCGGCAATCTTTTTACACTCCAAGATGCCGCCCACCCGGCCCAGCGCCGGCTGCAGGATGCTGGCAGCGCCGGTTTCCAGCACCCGGGCAAACTCGTACTTGGTGCACAGCCGCTCGCCGGTGGCAATCGGGATGCTGGTGTGGCGCGCCACCTCGGCCATCATCTCGGGCCGCTCGGGCGGGGTGGGCTCCTCAAACCACAGCGGGTCGTACTTTTCGATCCGGCGCGCCATGCGCTTGGCGCCCGACACGGTGTACTGGCCGTGGGTGCCGAACAGGATGTCGGCCTTGTCGCCCACTGCTTCGCGGATCAGCTTGCAAAAGCGCTCCGACATGTCCATGCGCTCCAGCGTGGGCTGGCGCGGGTCAAACACCGAATAACCCCCCACCGGATCAAATTTGATAGCAGTAAACCCTTGCTGCACATAGACCGCCGCCCGTTCTGCCGAGCGCACCGGGTCGCCGTAAAAGGAGTCGTCCTCGGTCTCGTCGGGGTACAGGTAGGTGTAGCTGCGCAGGCGCGGGTTGACCAGGCCGCCGAGCAGGCTGTAGACCGGGCGGTCCAGCGCCTTGCCGGTGATGTCCCAGCAGGCCATCTCCAGCGCGCTGAGCACGCCCATCAGCGAAATGTCCGGCCGCAGCGAGAAGCCCTCGCCGTAGGCGCGGCGCCACAGTGTTTCGGTCTGCATCGGGTCTTCACCGGCAAACACCCGGGCAAACAGGTCTTCGGCCATGGCCGCAATGATGTGCGGGCTGAAGGTGGCGGCATAGGCCTCGCCCACGCCCTCGATGCCGCAGGCGGTGCGGATTTTGACAAATACAAAGTACTTGCCGCCAAAGCCCGGCGGTGGGTTGGCGACCACATAGGTCTTGATCGATTCGAGTTTCATGGTGTGCTTCCTTTTTGCAGGGTGAACAATTCAGCGCGTGGCGCGCAGGATGGCATCGGCGCCCTTGTGCGCCACCATGGTGGTGGGCGCGTGGGTGTTGCCGGAGGTGACAGTGGGAAAGACCGAGGCATCGACCACGTACAGCCGGTCCAGGCCATGCACCTTGAGCTGGGCGTCAACCACCGAGGTCTGCGGGTCGGGGCCCATCATGCAGGTGCCTACCGGGTGGTAGCAGGTGCTGGCGCGGTCACGGAAGTCCGCCACCATGGCGGCGTCGTCCAGCGTGTCGAGGTCCGGCGCGATCGGCGCCTGGATCAGGCCGCGCAGCGCGGGCGTCTGGCTCAGCCGCTGCACCAGCTTGGCGCCCAGCAGGGCCAGCCGCACATCGTCCGGATGTGACAGGTAGTTGGGCTGGATCAGTGGCGCCACCTGCACATCCGGGCTGGCCAGGTCAACGCGGCCGCGGCTCAGCGGCCGGCAGGGCTGAAAACACAGGATGAAGCCGGCAAACTTGTCGGGCACGATCTGGGTGCCGGTGTCAGACTGCGCTAGCGTGTAGGTGATCGGGTTGCAGTACAGCTGCAGGTCCGGGCGCGCGGCGCCGGGGTGCGAGCGCACAAAGCCGCCGCACTGGTTGACACTGATACTCAGCGGCCCGGACAGCGTCGTCACATACTGCAGACCAACGCGCAGCTTGCCCAGCCAGCTGCTGAGCACGTTGTTCAGCGTGGGCTGCGTGGCCTTGTAGTAGTAGCTCATGGCCAGGTGGTCTTGCAGGTTGCCGCCCACCGCATCGTTGGCCTGCAGCACCGGGATGCCATGCGTGCGCAGCAACTCGGCCGGCCCGACGCCGGAGAGCTGCAAGAGCTGGGGGCTTTGCACCGCGCCGGCGCTCAGCACCACCGCGCGCCGCGCGCGCGCCTGGTGCTCTAGGCCGCCCTGGCGGTAGCTGACGCCGGTCGCCTGCCGGCCCTCGAACAGCACCCGGCTGACCTGGGCGCCGGTGCTCAGGCGCACGCCGCCGCGCCGCAGCGCCGGCCGCAAGAAGGCGTCAGCTGCTGACCAGCGCATGCCGTGCCGGGTGTTGATCTGGTAGCGGCCCACACCCTCGGGTGCTGGGCCGTTGAAATCTTCGGTGAAGGGCAGGCCGGCCTCGGCCGCGCCCTTGAAAAACACCTGCTCCATCGGGTGCAGCTGCCGGCGCACATCGCTGACAAACAGCTGGCCGCCGGCGCTGGCCCGGCCATCGGCATCGACCCGGCGCTCAAAGCCGTCATAGACCGGTTGCACATCCTGCCAGCCCCAGCCCGGGTTGCCCAGCGCGGCCCAGTCGTCAAAGTCTTGCGGCAGGCCGCGGCAGTAGACCATGGCGTTGATCGAGCTGGAGCCACCCACCACGCGGCCGCGCGGCACGTAAATGCGCCGGTCGTTCAGGCCGGCGTCTGGCTGGGCCTCGAACTTCCAGTTGACCCGCTGGTCGTAAAACGTCTTGCCATAGCCGATCGGCATGTTGATCCAAAGCCGGCGATCGTGCTCGCCGGCTTCCAGCACCAGCACGCTGGCCTGGCCGTCGGCGCTGAGCCGGTCGGCCAAGACACAGCCGGCCGAGCCACTGCCGACCACGATGTAGTCGTATTCATCGACTGTCACTTGCCACCTTCAGGGAGTTGTCTGCCGCACTGGGTGTGAGGCTCGTCGTCGAAGTGTAGGGCAGCGGCTGGGGGCTGCCGGGCGATTCAATTCGGTCAATCCAAGTAATTGATCGTCAGTTGCGTGGCGCGGCCGGGGGTGCTGCAACCGGTGCCGGGGGGCGGACTTCCTGGGCCCGGCGTGGGTCCATCTGCAGCACCGCTTGCGAGCCGCCGCCCATCAGCACGTAGTCGGATTTTTGTGGCAGCGCACCCAAGCCCTGCACCGTGCTGCCGGCAAATCGCCAGATGCCCAGCGCCAGCCCCACCAGTACCAGACAGAAATACAGCATCAGGCTCTCCGGCCCCAGCCAGTCCATCATGCTGCCGCCCAGGATCGGGCCGATGGTGGCACCAATGCCGTACAGCAGCAGCAGGCCGCCGGTGACCTCTAGCACCTGCGACGGGTCAATCAGGTCGTTGACGTGGGCCACGCTGAGCCCATAGATGGTGAAGGCCAGCCCACCGTAGACCACGCCCAGCACAATCAGGGCGCCTTCGTACTCTCGCGCCAGGTAAAAGCCGGCACCGGCCACGAGGGCGCAGCTCACACAAACCCAAAACAGCACCCAGCGCCGGTCACGCCGGTCGGACAGGTGGCCCACCGGCCACTGGAACACCGCGCCGCCCAAAATGGTGGCGGCCATGAAGGTGGCGATGCCGCCTTCGCTGAAGCCCACGCCCTGGCCAAAGACATGGCCCAGGCTGAAGAACGCCCCGCTCAGCAAACCCGAGCCAATGGCGGTGATCACGCCGATCGGCGAAATGGCAAACAGCTTGAGCAGGCCCAGCTTGGGCGCGTCGGAGGGCTGAGGCTCCTCCACCGGCGTCAGGGTTAGCGGCAGCAGCGCAAAGGAAAACAGGATGGATACCAGCGCAAAGGGCACGAAACCAAAGCGGTCGCCCACCAGGATCAGCCAATTGCCAATGGCCAGCGAGACACCGCTGACCGCCATATAAGCGGCAAAGACTTTGCCACGCTGGTGGCTCTGCGCCACCACATTGAGCCAACTTTCCACCACGATGTAGAGCCCGACGATGCAGACGCCGCTGGTAAAGCGCAGCCCGGCCCAAAACCAGGGGTTGAGCCAGAGTGCGTGCAGGATCGGCAACGCCGAGGCGATCGACGCCATCGCGGCAAAGGCCCGGATGTGCCCCACCCGTCGGATGATGGCCGGGCAAGCGTACGTGCCGTAGACAAAGCCGGCAAAGTAGGCCGACATCACCAGCCCAGTCACCAGCCCAGAAAACTTGGCCGACCCCGCCTGGGCCCCGATGGCCGAAAACAGCAGGCCGGTGCCCACCACCAGCAGGCTGACGCCACTCAGCAGAGAGGCCAGCGGCAGCAACAATGTGTTCAAAGCAATCCCTTCGAGGCCCATGAAGCCCGCGCAAACACCGTCAGTCTGCCATAGCCGCCCGCCACGCGAGGTTCTTGTTGCGACCCGTTTTGGTGCAAAAAAAGGTCGTCGCCAATCAAGAGGGGGTCGTGCTCGGGCGCCAACCAAATTCCGACCGGCGTTACAGTGTGCGCTGAATTGTCAGCCCATGACGCAACCCGGATGAGGAGTACCGACCCATGAACCCCAATGTGATCATCACCTGTGCCCTGACCGGGGCCGGCGACACGGTGGACAAGCACCCCGCCATTCCCGTCACGCCGACGCAGATCGCGGCGGCGGCGGTGGAGGCGGCCAAGGCCGGCGCCACCGTGGTGCACTGCCATGTGCGCGACCCGCACAGTGGCAAGGGCAGCCGCGACCCGGCGCTGTACCGCGAGGTAATGGCGCGCATCCGCGACTCTGGTGTGGACATCATCGTCAACCTGACCGCCGGCATGGGTGGCGACCTGGAAATCGGCGCTGGCGAGAACCCGCTGGCCTTCGGTCCGGCGACCGATCTGGTCGGCCCCCTGACCCGGCTGGTGCATGTGGAAGAACTTTTGCCCGATATCTGCACGCTCGATTGCGGCACCCTCAATTTTGGCGACGGCGACACCATTTACGTGTCCACCCCGGCTGCCTTGCGCGCCGGTGCCCGGCGCATCACCGAGCTCGGCGTCAAGGCCGAGCTGGAGATTTTTGACACCGGTCACCTCTGGTTTGCCAACCAGAT
>CAJAXU010000632.1 GCA_903948045.1 uncultured beta proteobacterium
CCGGTGACGCCGACGAAGGCCAGACGTTCGGTCAGCAGCATCGGGTCCAGCCAGCGCAACAGCGGCTGCGGCGCGCTGCGCCGCAGCGCTTCCAGCGCGTCATAGACCGCCATGGCCTGCGCATCCTGCACAAAAATGCCGGGTTGATGGCTGGTGCCCGAACTCTCCCACACCAGGTATTTGCCCAGGTAGGCCTGGCCGATCCGGTTGTCGTCCGCAACAAACGCCCTCAAGTCATCAAGCCGCAGCGCCGGATCGGTCACCCAATCGTCAAAGCGCGCCATCAATTCCGCCCGAGTGACAGGGGCTAACTCGCGCAGCCTCAAGGTGGCGACCGCTTTGCCAGCCAGGCGTTCGCGGTACAGCGGAGACCCCCGAACGGCAGCGGCCAACAGCTGGCTTAAGCGGGTCTGCTGGCGGCTGGCCAGTGCGGCCGGGCTCAGTTGAGAGCTTGCAAAAATGTCCAGCGCCGCCACCATCAAGCGAACAGGATCGAACACCGTAGTCATGCGCCTCTTTTCAAAATGGATGTGCGAGACTTCGACCAATCGGTCCTGACGTCGCATCTGCGGAAGATAAATCAGCCTCCCGATGCCGGGCTTGCGAAGCCTCATGGCGCGCCACGGCGATCAGCGCGGCGTCCATCGAACCAGAACGATGCCCGAGCAGGGCAGTTGATCCGAGTCGGCGCTGCCGTGATTTTTGTCAACTGTCCGTACCGACATCACCCCTACGATAACCAGCAATTCTTTTCACACTCGGAGGTTTTGATGAACGACGTCGCAACGGTCAATAAAGATAAATTGATGACCGATCTGAAAGTGGTTATTGCTGATGCAGAGGAATTGCTGCGCCTGACGGCGGACCAAGCCGGCGAAGGTGTGGCTGATGTCCGCAGCCGGGTTCAGACCAGGATGAACCAGGCCAAGGCCGACCTCATCCAACTGCAAGAGGCCGCGGTGGCCAAGGTCAAGGCTGCTGGTCACGCCACCGACGAATTTGTCCATGCCAACCCCTGGAAATCGATCAGCATGGCCGCCGGCCTGGGGGTCATCCTCGGTCTGATTGCCAGCCGACGCTGACGCTCCAGCACGTGATGTCAAGCCCGGGCCCGCTGGGTGGCCTGTCCGGCTCTCTGAGCCGTTTGCTGGCGACTGCCTTGGAGCTGGCCAAAGTGCGGCTGACTCTGCTTGGCACCGAGGTCGAGCTCGGCGCGCACCGTCTGTTCGATGGCTTGCTGTGGGGCAGTTTGGCCTTGATGCTGATAGGCGTCGGTATCGCGATGCTCAGCGGCCTTGTCATATTGCTGTGCTGGGAGAGCTACCGGCTGGCATCGCTCGCCGCGCTGGCGGCCTGCTATCTGCTGGCCGGGGTCGCGCTGCTGCGCAAAGCCCGGGCCCAGCTGGTCAGCGTGTCTGGCATGTTTCACTTGAGCCTGGCCGAGTTGCAGCGAGATGGCGCCAGCCTGACGTCGATCAAACGTGATGAATCACCCTGAAATCGTTCTGCGCCAGGCACACCTGCTGCAACGCAGCACACTGCTGAGGCAGCGACTGCTCAGCGATGCGGCCACTTTACGGGGTCCACTGGCTGTGGCAGACCGGGCCTACACCGGCCTTCAGTGGCTATACCGGCATCCCGCCTGGCCTTTGGGGGCGTTTGCTGTGTGGATAGCGCTCAGGCCAACGCGGCTGTATCGAATGGCACGCCAGGCTTGGTGGGTTTATCGCTTGGCCTCGCGATGGCGGCAGTGGTCCACGGCTTTGCCCAAGTTCTTGAATTGAAGGATCCATCATGGCAGCCGCACCCAAGGACAACTCCCCGGTTACGCTCTACCCAGCCCCGACGCGACGCCAACAAGACGACGCCCTTGCGTGGACCGAACCGCCACGTGCTGCGGAACTGGCAACGCAGGCGCTGGATCGACTGGTCCATACCGCCAGCGTACCCCAACAAGCTGGCATCTCTCCCATATCACTGGCCTTGGCCTATCTTGACTGGGCCTGGCATCTGGCGGCATCGCCCGGGAAGCAGCTGGAATTGCTGGCACTGGCCATGCGGCTGACGCGTCGCGCCGAGCCCTCCGACGAAGCACCGGCGTCCATCGGTCCAGCAGACGAAGACCCCCGGTTTCGGCACGAGGCCTGGACGCACTGGCCCTTCAACGAGTGGCGCCTGGGTTTTCGACAGGGCCAGTCGTTCTGTCGCGAAGCTACCCAAGTCTCGGGTATGACGGTTCACCACCGCGACCTGACGCAGTTTTTCGCACGTCAATGGCTGGACATGATGGCGCCGCCCAATTGGCTTGCCTCCAACCCTGTAGTTTGGCGGGACATACTTGAATCGAATGGCGCACATCTGGCGCAAGGCGTTCTCAATTGGCTGCAGGACGTGTCGGGCCTGCCGTCAAGCGCAACGCAGGCACATGACGGTCATTTCCGCGTGGGCCGGGAGGTGGCGGTGACGCCCGGCAAGGTGGTTTACAAGAACCACCTGATTGAATTGTTGCGGTTTGACCCTCAAACCGCCACTGTGTATGCTGAGCCGCTCCTGATCGTGCCCTCTTGGATCATGAAGTACTACATCCTGGACCTGTCGCCACGCAATTCGCTGGTGCGCTACCTGGTCGGGCAAGGGCATACCGTGTACATGCTGTCCTGGCGCAACCCGGATGCATCGGACCGCGACCTGTCGATGGATGACTACCTGCGGCTTGGCGTGCTGGAGGCCTTGCGCGCCGTGGCAGCCTTTCACCCTGGCGGCCCGGGCGTGCACGCCGTGGGGTACTGTCTGGGTGGCACCCTGCTGGCTATTGTGGTCGCGGCCTTGGCACGGCCCGGCGGCGTGGTGGGCAGCCGGGACCTGCCAGAGATTCGCACCGTGACCCTGCTGGCGGCCCAGACGGATTTCTCCGAGCCCGGCGAACTGGGGCTCTTTATCGACGAAAGCCAGATCTGCTTTCTTGACAACCTCACGCGGGGTCAGGGCTATTTGACGGGCCGCCAAATGGCCGCTTCATTCCAGTTTCTACATTCCCGCGAACTGGTTTGGACCCGACGGATGCGCGAATACCTATTGGGCGAGCGCGAGCCGGAAAGCGATCTGACCGCCTGGAACGCGGACCACACCCGGATGCCCGCCCGGATGCACCATGAGTACCTGACCTCGCTGTACCTGAACAATGCGCTGGCGAACAGCGCCTACCGGGTCGAGGGACGGGCAGTGGCGCTGGCCGATGTGCGGGCGCCGATGTTCGTGGTGGGTACGCTGCGGGATCACATCTCACCCTGGCGCTCGGTGTACCAGCTTCACCGGCTGTGCGACCCAGAAATCACATTTGTGCTGACCAGTGGGGGGCACAACGCTGGCATCGTGTCGGAGCCCGGGCACGCCCATCGGCACTACCAAATCAACACTCGGCCAGCACATGGGAGCTGGACGGACCCCGACCAATGGCAGGCGCAAACCGCAGTCCAGGACGGCTCATGGTGGCCCGCGTGGCAACACTGGCTGGCCAGCCATTCGGCCGCTCGGCAAAAGGCAAGGCCATTTCCAGACCGTTTGGCCCTCGGCGATGCTCCTGGCGATTACGTGCGGCAACGCTATCCGGACTGAACGGCCGCTGCGCCGCTGGCGCGTGGCCAAGTCTGTCGCGCACAATAGGCGCCATGACAGAACCCCAACGACTCAAAGAACGCCGGCTGGCGGACGCCTGGGCGGAGCTGCAAAACCATTCTGCCCAGGGCAATGCGCTGGAGGCAGACGCGTACCGACTGGCCTTTGCCGACCCGGAGTTTCTGCTGCGCCGGGAAACACGCGGCATCCGGTTTCAATTGGAAATGCTCAAGCCAGACCTGGACCAGTCCGAGCACGGCATCGAAAACACGATCGTCGTCTTTGGCAGCGCCCGCTTTGTGTCACCCGAGCAGGCGCAGACCCTGCTGCGACAGGCCTTGGCCAGCGGCGACGCCGAAGCCCTACAGGTGGCGCAGCGCCAGGTTCGCAATGCCCGCTACTACGACCAGGCGCGACTGTTTTCGCAACATGTCGCCGAATACAGCGCTCGCCATCGCGGTGAGGACCGACTCTTCATTGCCACCGGTGGCGGGCCTGGCATCATGGAAGCGGCCAACCGCGGCGCGCATGAGATGGGCGCGCCCAGTGTCGGCCTGAATATTGCGCTGCCGCACGAGCAGCACCCCAACCCTTACATCACGCCCAACCTGAGCTTCAAGTTCCACTACTTTGCACTGCGCAAAATGCACTTCATGATGCGGGCCAAGGCGCTGGTGGCTTTTCCCGGTGGCTTTGGAACCCTGGATGAGTTGTTCGAGGTGATCACCCTGGTACAGACCGGCAAGGCCAAGCCGGTGCCGATTGTGCTGTTCGGCAGCGACTACTGGAAACGCCTGTTTAACATCGACGTGATGCTCGAAGAAGGTGTGATCTCGGCCCAGGACGTCAAGCTGTTCACCTATGTCGATGACCCGGTTGCCGCCTGGGAAGTCATCCGTGCTTTTTATGGCCTTTGACCGTTCGACCTGACCCCGGATGCGCTATTGGCCGCAGTAGCCAGGCGGGTCGCGCACCCGCCCCCACCGCCAGCCCGACTGACCAAAACACCACCGTGACCCCGACCACCGCACCCACCGTGCCGAACAGCATCGGCATCAAAACGCTGGAGGCGTTGATTGCCATCAGGCGCAGGCCCAGGGCCTCGCCATGCCGCGCCTCCGGGGTGATCTGGTGCAGGGTACTCATGATCATCGGCTGCACCGACCCGAGCACCACGCCCAGAATCACCGAGCACAGGCCCATAGCCAGCGGGGTCTGCATCAACGGGTAGAGGCCGAACATCAGCGCCGTCAGGACCATGGCACAGGTCACCACCACGTGTTCGCGTAAGCGCGAAGCAAACCAGGGCATCACCACCCGAACGGCTGCCGCCGCGATGGCAAAGGCCCCCAGGATCGAACCGATCACGGAGGCGCTGAAGCCCCGCTCATGGCCAATCACCGGCACCACAAAGGTATGGACGTCCCAGCACGAGGACAGGCACCAGTTCACCAGCATCAGCCGGCGCATCTGCGGCTCGCCCAACAAATCCCAGACCCGATTGGCGACCGGGGCCAGCGGCGCCGGCGCCGGCCGCAAATCCCGCAGCGGACGCACGACCAACCAGGCACCCAGAGGCAACACCGCCATCAGCAGGAAGGCCGCACGGTAACCGGTCATGTCCCCCGCCATGGCGCCCGCATGGTCAATCAGCAACCCGGCTGCAAACGGCCCGAGAAAGTTGGAAATAGCAGGTCCGATCGACAGCCAGCTGAACACACGCTTGAGCTCGGTCGCCCCCTCAGCAGCTCGGCCGACGTGGCGTTGCAGTGCGATCGAGGCGGCGCCGGTGGCACCTCCGGTCATCAAAGCACTGAGGCAGAGCATAGGAAAAGTCGGGAACGCCGCAGCTAAACCGACGCCCAGCACCGAGGTGATCACGGCCCAGCCCACAGGAGGCCTCAGACCGTGGCGATCCGCGAACCGTCCGGCAGGTAACGCCAAGAACACTTGCGTGAGTGAGAAGAGCGCCAGCAAAACGCCCACGGCCAAAGGACTGTAACCCTGGCGCAAGGCCAGCAGGGGCGCCGCCATGCGGGTACCGGCCATACAGGCATGCAGGCACACATGGCCGGCCACAAGCCGGGTCAGCAGGTCAGCCCGCATCGGGCTCCTGATCAAAGTCCTTGTCGGCTGGAATCAACGCCTGAGCCTGCACATCGGGCAGCGCCTCGACTTTTTTCAAGGCCCGTCCCATGGCACGGCTGCGGGTCTCGGCGCCATCAATGGTCTTGAGCACCGTCTCGGTTTGTGACTTGACCTTGGCCAGCACATCGCCGAACTTGCCGAACTCGGTCTTGACCGCGCCCAGCACTTGCCAGACCTCGCTGGAGCGTTTCTCCAGCGCCAGCGTCCGAAACCCCATCTGCAGTGAGCTGAGCATGGCCAGCAGGGTGGTCGGCCCGGCCAGGGTGATGCGGTGCTCGCGCTGCAGGCTCTCCATCAGGCCCGGGCGGCGCAGCACCTCGGCATACAAACCCTCGGTCGGCAAAAACAGAATAGCGAAATCGGTGGTGTACGGTGGCTCGACATACTTGTCGGCAATGGCTCGCGCCTCCAACCTGATGCGCGACTCCAGCGCCTTGCCCGCCACCTCGACGCCCAGCGCGTCCGCACGGCCCTGAGCGTCCAGCAGCCGTTCATAATCTTCATTCGGAAACTTGGCATCGATCGGCAGCCAAAGGGGCTGGCCCTGCTCCGATTTACCCGGCAGCTTGATGGCGAAGTCAACCACATTTTTGCTGCCTGGCCGGGTTGCCACCTGCGCCGCGTACTGGTCCACCACAAACACCTGCTCCAGCAGCCCGCCCAGTTGGGCCTCGCCAAAAATACCCCGGGTCTTGACGTTGGTGAGCAGGTGTTTGAGGTCGCCCACGCCAGCTGCAAGCGTCTGCATCTCGCCCAGGCCCTTGTGCACCTGCTCCAGCCGGTCGGCCACCTGCTTGAAGCTTTCACCCAGGCGGGCCTCCAACGTGCTCTGCAGCTTCTCATCCACGGTGGCCCGCATCTGGTCCAGCTTTTTCTCATTGCCGTCCTGCAGGGCTGTCAGGCGCTGCTCCACGACCAAGCGCACCTCACCGAGCTTGCGCTCGCTGCCCTCGGCCACCTGGCGAAGCTGCTCGTTCAGGCCCTCGGCAAAACGCTTGAGCGCGACATCCTGCGCGTCGCGCGCCGAAGCCTGAGAGGCCGCCAGCTGTTGTTGTGTCGCCCCAAGCTGAACCCGAAAAGAATCGATCTGCTCATTTTGCGTGCGCGCCACATCGCTGGACTGCGCCAGCAGTGCCTGCTGAAACAAGGACAGCGCCTGCGTCAATTCCGATCGGCTGTCACGTGCGCTGCCCTGAACCTCGCTGCGCAACTCGCGCTCCATGCGCTCGCTGGCGGCGCTCAGACCGGCAATTGCGCTCAGCAACTGGGGCGTGGCAGTATCCGCGCGAGAACGCGAAGCCAGCACCAGCCACAGCATGCAACCCAGGCTGTTGAAAACAGCCAGCGCCAGCAACACCCACAAGAGCCATTCAGACATCAGTTGGCATCAGGCATGACCTGAGTTTTCCCTGATCGGCGCTGTCAGATCGCGCGACAGCACCTCAGGGTTGAGCGGGGTCAGCAGCGGTTTTCCAGAGAAATAGGCGATCAGGTTGTCGGCCGCCAAATGGGCCATGGCCAACCGCGTCGGCAGACTGGCGCTGGCGATGTGGGGCGTCAGCACCACATTGGCGGCCCGCAGCAGCCCGGGGTGTAACTGGGGCTCGCCTTCAAACACGTCCAGCCCCGCGGCAGCAATCGTCCTGTTGGCCAGCGCCTGCGCCAGAGCGGCGTCGTCAACAATGCCGCCGCGCGCAATGTTGACCAGCGTGGCGGTGGGCTTCATGCACGCCAGCTCGGCCGCGCCAATCGTGTGATGCACGCTGGGCGAGTAAGGCAACACCAGCACCAGGTGGTCAGCCTGCGCCAGCAGGTCCTGCTTGCTGACGTAACGGGCCTTGAGATCGGCTTCAATCTCTGGCGTCAGGGGTGAGCGGTTGTGATAAATCACCTGCATGCCAAAACCGTGGGCACCACGCCGCGCAATGCCCTGGCCAATGCGCCCCATGCCCAAGATGCCCAGCGTGCTGCCATGAATGTCAGCCCCGGCAAACAGGTCGTAGCTCCACTTGGTCCACTGGCCGGCGCGCAGGAAATGCTCGCTCTCGGTGATACGGCGCGCGGTGGCCATCAGCAGCGCAAAGCCAAAGTCGGCGGTGGTTTCGGTCAGCACGTCGGGTGCATTGGTGCCCAACACCCCGGCTCGGGTCATCGCTTCCAAATCAAAATTGTTATAGCCCACCGCCATGTTGGCGCAAATCCGCAGATCGGGCGAGGCTGCGAGCACATCGCCGTCGATGCGGTCACCGCCGGTGGTGAATGCTGCATGCTGCCCCTGGAGCTTGGCGATGAGTTGGGCTTGGGTCCAGACCTCATCAGCCTGGTTCGACACCACATGGAAATGCTGTGCCAGCCTGTCGACAATCTCGGGGAAAACGGCCCGGGCCAACAGGAGATGGGGTTTGTTCATAGGGCAGCAGTCAACGAAACCAGATCAACGTCATGACGACAAACAGCGGGATCAGTACCGCGCCCGACCAGACCATATAGCCAAAAAATCCGGGCATCTTCACGCCCCGCTCTTCGGCGATGGCTTTCACCATCAAGTTGGGGGCGTTGCCAATATAGGTGTTGGCGCCCATGAAGACCGACCCGGCGGAAATTGCCGCCAGGGTCGGCGCCAGGGTGGTCATCAAGAGCTGCGGATCGCCGCCTGCGGTGTTGAAAAACACCAGGTAGGTGGGGGCATTGTCCAGAAATGAGCTGAGCAGACCACTGGCCCAGAAATACATGGCCGGGTCTGGCGTACCGTCAGCTCGCGTCACCGCCATCACGACCGCGCTGAACGGGCCATTGGTGCCAGCCTTTAGCATGGCAATCACCGGCACGATGGTCAGAAAAATCCCGGCAAACAGCTTGGCCACCTCCTGCATTGGCCCCCAGGAAAACTGGTTGGCCTCATGCACCTGCGCGGCGGTCAGCTTGAGGGAGACGACAGTCACCGCCAGCAAGCCGATGTCTCGCACGAGACCAGGCAACCCAATATCGATCCCCTGAACATGGAAAACAGTCGGCGACTTCCAGATGCCACTGAGCAACACCAGTCCGACAATGCAGGCCAGCAGCAGGAAGTTGATGCGCCCGTCAAAGCCGATGCGGTGGGTGTCAGGCGTCGGGTCCACTGGCAACACCCCCTCCCGCCGGTAATACCAGGCATCGAGGGCGCAAAACACGGCCAGTAATGAGCCCAGCAAGAACGCTGTCTCGGGCAGGATGTGCTTGACCGTCCAGAAGAAATCAATACCCTTTAAAAAACCCAGGAACAGGGGCGGATCACCCAGAGGCGTCAATGAGCCGCCGGCATTGGCCACCACAAAAATGAAAAATACCACGATGTGGGCGCGGTGAACCCGGTTGTCATTGGCCCGGATCAGGGGCCGGATCATCAACATCGACGCACCCGTAGTGCCCATGAAACTGGCCAATACAGCGCCAATGGCCAGCAGCCCGGTGTTAAGCAAGGGGCTGCCGCGCAGATTGCCACGGATGTGAATGCCGCCCGCAACTGTGTACAGCGCGGTCAAGAGCACGATGAACGGGATGTACTCGGCCACTGCGGCGTGAAACAGGGTGGCACCTGCCATACCGGGACCAAAGACCGCTGCAAAAGGGACCAGGAACGCCAGGGACCAGGCCAGGGTCACCTTGCCGAAATGGTGATGCCAGAACAGGGGCGCCCGCAACGGGATCAGCGCCATCGACAGCAACACACCGACAAAGGGCAAGGCCCACAGCGCCGAGAGTTGGCTGCCGTTCAGGTCAGCACACCAGGCGGCGCCCGGAAAAAGCAGCAGCCAGGGAGCCGCCCGACGAAGATGTGATGTCACCGGAATGTCCCCTTGTTTTGACTCATCAGCACAAAAAACTCAGCTGGTCTGCTCGATGTCGAAAACCTGGCGCAGATAGGCCATGTATTTTTCGTCATCGCACATGTTCTTGCTGGGCGTGTCCGACAGCTTGGCGACGGGCTGGCCATTGCAGCGGACCATCTTGATCACGATCTGCAGCGGCTCGTAGCCCAGGTCGTTGGTCAGGTTGGTGCCAATGCCAAAGGCCAGCTGACAGCGGCCCCGGAAGCGCTGATACAGCTCGATGGTGCGGGGCACGGTCAGTGCATCGCTGAAGATCAGCGTCTTGGTGCGCGGATCGACCCGATTGCGGCTGTAATGGGCCAGCATGCGTTCGCCCCAGTCGAAAGGGTCGCCGCTGTCGTGGCGGGCCCCATCGAACAACTTGCAGAAAAAGAGGTCAAAGTCCCGTAAAAAGGCACTCATGCCATAGACATCGCTCAAAGCAATGCCAAGATCACCTCGGTACTCTTTCGCCCATGATTCGAAGGCATAGGTTTGGCTGTCGCGTAGGCGGGGGCCGAGAGCCTGACAGGCCTGCAAGTACTCATGGGCCATCGTGCCCAGCGGCACCAGACCGAGCTTCATGGCGTACAGCACATTGCTGGTGCCAGCCAACTGCCCGCCGACGCCCGCAGCGTGACCCGGACTTTGGCCCGTACCCAAGCGGGCGGACAGCACCCGCAACACCTCTTCATGCCAGGCGTTGGAAAAGCGTCGCCGGGTGCCGTAATCGGCAATCTTCAGGTCACTCAAGCCCTCGGACCGCAGCTGGCCGATCTTCACATCCAGCCGGCGCCGGCCCTCAAGCAGATCGGGCAGCCTCTGCGTGTTGCGAAAGTAAACCTCGTTCACGATCGCCAAAATGGGAATCTCAAACAGGATGGTGTGCAGCCAGGGGCCGCGGATCGTGATGTCAATCTCGCCCGACGGCAGCGCCGACACGGTGACGTACTTCTCATTGAGTCGGAACAGCCCAAGAAAATCGACAAAGTCACTTTTAATGAAGCGCATCGATCTCAGGTAGACCAATTCCGCTTCCTGAAAATGCAGACCGCACAGAAGACGGATTTCATCTCGGATCTCTGCCACAAATGGCGCAAGCGCCATCTTGGCTTGCCCGCTTGCGGGGTCAACCTCCGCGTTGCGGCATTTGAACCGGTATTCCACCTGGGCACCCGGGAACTGATGCAGCACGACCTGCATCATGGTGAACTTGTACAGATCGGTGTCGAGCAGACTGCCAATGATCATGGAAGGCCTTGGTCAGTCCAGCCAATGGGCGAACTCATCCACCGGCACCCGCGGCGTGTGGAAGGTGTTCACCAGCGCCGACTCATCCGCATAGCCCAGCGCCATGCCGCACACCAGCATTTCGTCAGGGCCAGCGCCAATGTGGGGTAGCACAATTTTGGCAAAGCCATTCCAGGCCGCTTGTGGACAGGTGTGCAAACCATGGCCGCGCGCCGCCACCATGATGCTCTGCAAAAACATGCCGTAATCCAGCAAGGACCCGCGTCCCATGACACGGTCGACGGTAAACATCAGGCCAACGGGGGCATCAAAAAACCGGTAGTTGCGCTGGTGCTGCGCATGCATTTTGTCCTTGTCCGCCTTGCCAATGCCCAGCAGCCCATACAGACTCCAGCCGTTTTCGCGGCGCCGGTCAATGTAGGGGCTGACCCATTTTTGCGGGTAGTAGTCATATTCTTCGATGTACTGCGCCGCCAGCGTCGGGTCAGCGCGGACTTGGTCATGCGCAGCACAGACCTTGCCGACCAATCCGGTGCGGCTGGCGCCCTGCAGCACGTACACCTTCCAGGGTTGGGTGTTGGTGCCAGATGGTGCCCGGCTGGCGACCGTCAGCAGAGCCTGAATGAGGTCGCGCGGCACAGGCTGGTCGGTGAAGGCGCGGGCCGATTGACGCGAACTGATCGCCAGATCGACAAGGTTTTCAGTCATAGCAATCGCTCCAATACGGTCTTCAAGTTGGGGGGCAGGGCCACCGGACGGCGGCTGACCCGGTCCACATAGACGTGCACGAAATGCCCTCGGGCTGCGGTCAGCTCTGCGCCTTGGGCAAACAGCCCGACCTCATAGCGCACGCTGCTCGAACCCAGGTGGGCCACCGCAATGCCGGCCTCCACGGTTTGAGGAAACGCGAGTCCAGAAAAATAATTGCAGGCGGTCTCAACCACCAAACCGATGGTGGACCCATGGTGAATGTCCAGTACGCCCTCCTCAATGAGAAAGGCGTTGACGGCGGTGTCAAACCAGCTGTAATACACCACGTTATTGACATGACCATAGGCGTCGTTGTCCATCCAGCGGGTGCTGATGGCACGAAAAACCCGGTAGTCGGATCTGGGTCGCGCCTGAACTTTCGGAGGACGTGTGTCAGTCATGTGGTTCGATTTTGCCAGCATCCGGGTTGTCCCCTTGCAGGCTCTGCCAGCGCGACCAATTGGCGGCAGCAACCCGGTAGGTGTTGAGCTGCACCTGCACCGTTTCCTCGATTCGCGGGCAGTAGCCGCCAGCCATCACAAATGCCAGCGGCACCTGCCGATGCCAACACCAGTCGAACACCCGCTGGTCCCTGGTCTGCAAGCCCGCCAGACTCAGGGTGAGGCGGCCCAGCCGGTCCCCGATATAGGGATCGGCACCTGCCAGATACAGCACCAGATCCGGCATGAACCGGTCCGACAGCGTCTGCAGGGCGCCGTCCAGCGCGAGCAGATACGGCACATCGCCGCTGCCATCCGGCAGGGCCACATCCAGGTCGCTGACTTCCTTGGCGAACGGGTAGTTGCGCTCGCCATGCAAGGACAACGTGAACACGCTGTCATCCCGGGTAAAGATGTGGGCGGTACCATTGCCCTGGTGCACATCCAGGTCAATAACCGCCACGCGCATTGGCGCGCGACGCGACCCACGACCCCACTCGGCCTGCATCAGGCGCGCCGCGACCGCCACATCGTTGAACACACAAAAGCCGCCGCCCCGGTCGGCATAGGCGTGGTGCGTGCCGCCGGCCAGATTGGCGGCCACGCCCTCGCGCAAAGCCATCCGTGCAGCAGCAATGGTGGCCCCCACCGACCGGCGTGCCCGCTCCACCATGGCAGCACTCCAAGGAAAGCCAATTTCGCGCAACCGAACTGGACTGATGGCGCCGGTGATCAGGCTCTGCACGTAGGCTGGCGTGTGCACCAGCGCCAATTCGCCGTCGCTTGCTGCCGGCGCCGGCAGCAACTGCACTTGCGGCAGGGTCTGCTGCAGTTGCTCCCTGAGCAGCGCGTACTTGCCCATCGGAAACCGATGTCCCACCGGCAGGGGCAAGACAAACTGGTCGGCGTAGAAAGCTTTCATGAAGCGATTGTGTCAAGGCGCGCTCAGGTGGGGATTTCTAGAACAACAACCCTAATTTGCTGCAATGCAACAAAAATCACTTGCCAGCCTTGCTCGGCTGCCTATAATTCTCTCCATGCTGCACTGCAACATGCATCCAAAAAGCATCGGTGAACAGCGTGGCTAACGAGTTTTTTTACTAACCTCCTGGAGAAATTATTATGTTGACCGTCGAACAAGTCATGGCATCGCACAAAGCCAACGTCGAAACCCTGTTGGGTCTGACCCACAAGGCCTTTGAAGGCGTTGAAAAAATCGTGGAACTCAACCTGACTGCCTCTAAGGCTGCGCTGGCTGAGTCTGGCGAGCATGCCAAAGCCGTGCTCAGCGTCAAGGACGCGCAAGAACTGATGGCCCTGCAATCTGGCCTGCTCCAGCCTTTGGCCGAAAAG
>CAJAXU010000633.1 GCA_903948045.1 uncultured beta proteobacterium
CACCAAAGCGGTAGTTCTGCTGCGCCAGCGTCTTGTTGGAAATGTGCAGCAGCTCGGCCACCGCATAGTCCGGAAAGTCCAGGTGGTGCGCAATGCGCGAGCGCATGCCGGGGTTGGACTGGAAAAAGGTTTCCATGCGGTCGTGGTAGCCCGCCAAGATCACCACCAGGTCGTCGCGCTGGTTTTCCATCACCTGCAGCAAGATCTCGATGGCTTCTTGGCCGTAGTCGCGCTCGTTTTCTGGGCGATACAAATAGTAGGCCTCGTCAATAAAAAGCACGCCGCCCATGGCGCGCTTGAGCACTTCTTTGGTCTTGGGCGCGGTGTGGCCGATGTACTGGCCCACCAGATCGTCGCGCGTCACCGACACCAAATGGCCTTTGCGCACATAGCCCAGGCGGTGCAGGATTTGCGCCATGCGCATCGCCACCGTAGTTTTGCCGGTGCCGGGGTTGCCGCTAAAGCACATGTGCAGGCTGGGCGCCTGGCTAACCAGTCCCAGGTTGAGGCGCAGCTTGTCGATCACCAGCAGCGCGGCAATGTCACGGATGCGTGCCTTGACTGGTTTGAGACCGACCAGGTCGGCATCCAGCTCCTGCAGCACCGCCTCTACCTGCGAGCCGGCCAGCACCTCGGCCACCGAGCGAGCGCCGGCGGTCGGGTCAATGGCGGCAGCCGGCGCGGCGGCTGCGGCCGGCGCTGCGCTGGGCGCCGGTGTGCTGCCGGGAATCGCGTACAACTGGGAGTTCATGGTCAAATCGCCTTCCAGCCTTTGATGCGTCTAGGTTTATAGCTATCTTATCTGTAGCGTTCGCCTTCCGGCGAGGCACTGGCGTAGCCGCGGATGGTGTAGCGCTGCGAGCGCCCGTTCACCTCTTGCCGCTCCAGCGTGAAGCCGGGCTCCACAGCCGGGCGGTTGACGATGAAGCTCATGGCGATGGTTTCCACATTACGGGTCGAGTCAAAGGCCATCAACCGGATGTAATGGCGCGGAAAAGCAGCGCGGCAGGCGGTCAGTTCCTGCAGCACGCCAGCGGCGTCGTGCAGGTCGAACATCGGGTTGCCGTACATGCTCCAGTAGGTGTTGCGCGGGTGCGGGTCGTCGGTGTATTCCACGCTCCAGGCGTAGCCCTTACGCAGGCCGTACTCGATCTGCAGGGTGATCTCGGCGTCAGTCAGGTCGGGCAAAAAGCTGAACTGGCCTTGCGTCAGGCGGCCGGTCGGGTTGGTCATCATGGCGGGATTCTCCTTCGAAAGTAGGGGGGGACGGGGCGGGCCGGGCTCAGGCCACCGAGGGCGTGACGGCGTAGTCGCTGCTGTCGGTGCTCTGGTAGTTGAAGCTGATGTCGCCCCAGGTGTCGAGCGCGGCCTTGAGCGGGCTGCAGTGTTGGGCCGCCTGCTTCAGGATGGACGGGCCTTCCTCCAGGATGTTGCGACCTTCGTTGCGCGCCTTCACCATCGACTCCAACGCCACCCGGTTGGCCACGGCGCCGGCCTGGATGCCCATGGGGTGGCCGATGGTGCCGCCGCCAAACTGCAGCACCACATCGTCGCCAAACAGGTCGATCAGCTGGTGCATCTGGCCGGCGTGGATGCCGCCCGAGGCCACTGGCATGACTTTCTTCATGTCGGCCCAGTCCTGGTCAAAGTACAGGCCGCGCGGCAGGTCGGTCTTGGTGTAGCTGTCGCGGCAGACGTTGTAATAGCCCTGCACCGTCATTGGGTCGCCCTCGAGCTTGCCCACGGCGGTGCCGCAGTGCAGGTGGTCGCAGCCGGCCAGGCGCAGCCACTTGGCAATGACGCGGAAGCTCACACCATGGTTCTTCTGGCGGGTGTAGGTGCCGTGGCCGGCGCGGTGCATGTGCATGATCATGTCGTTCTTGCGGCACCAGTTGGCCATCGACTGGATGGCGGTCCAACCGATCACCAGGTCCACCATCACGATCACCGAGCCCAGGTCTTTGGCGAACTCGGCGCGCTCGTACATGTCTTCCATGGTGGCGGCAGTGATGTTCAGGTAGCTGCCCTTGACCTCGCCGGTCTCAGCGCTGGCCTTGTTCACGGCTTCCATCACAAACAAAAAGCGGTCACGCCAGTGCATAACAGGCTGGCTGTTGATGTTTTCGTCGTCCTTCATAAAGTCCAGGCCA
>CAJAXU010000634.1 GCA_903948045.1 uncultured beta proteobacterium
AGCCGCGCCGCATTGCCGCCAGCAGCGTGGCCAAACGCATCGCCGAGGAACTGGCCACGCCGCTGGGCGAGGTGGTGGGCTACAAGGTGCGTTTTCAAGACCGGCTCAGCCGCGACGCCTCGGTCAAACTCATGACCGACGGCATTTTGCTTGCTGAAACCCAGACCGATCCGCTGCTCAAGGCCTACGACACCATCATCATCGACGAGGCCCACGAGCGCAGCCTCAACATCGATTTTTTGCTGGGCTACCTGCGCCAGATCCTGCCGCGCCGACCCGATCTGAAGGTGGTGGTCACGTCAGCCACCATTGACGCACAGCGCTTTGCCGACCACTTCAAAACCCGGACCGGCTCGGCGCCCATCATCATGGTGTCGGGCCGCATGTTCCCGGTGGAGCAGCGTTACCGGCCGTGTGAAGAGTCGCGTGATTACGACTTGAACGACGCCATCGCCGATGGCGTGGACGAACTCTGGCGCGATGCCCACAACCAGGGCGATATCCTGGTGTTTTTGCCGGGTGAGCGCGAAATCCGCGAGGCCACCGACCACCTGCGCCGGCACCTGAGCCACCAGCCGCTGCTGCGCCACGCCGAGGTGCTGCCCCTGTTTGCGCGCCTGAGCCAGGCTGAGCAGGACCGCATTTTTGACAGCCACGGCGGCCGGCGCATTGTGCTAGCCACCAACGTGGCCGAGACCTCGCTCACCGTGCCCGGCATCCGCTACGTGATCGACGCCGGGACCGCGCGCATGAAGCGCTACAGTTTTCGCAGCAAGGTCGAGCAGTTGCTGGTGGAGCCGGTCAGCCAGTCGTCGGCCAACCAACGCGCCGGGCGCTGCGGCCGGGTGGCCAACGGCATCTGCATTCGGCTGTATGACCAGAAAGACTTTGACGGCCGGCCGCGCTTTACCGACCCGGAGATTTTGCGCAGCTCGCTCGCTGGCGTGATTTTGCGCATGAAGGCGCTGCGCCTGGGCGTGGTGGAAGACTTTCCGTTTCTGGAGCGCCCGTCGGGCCGGGCCATTGCCGACGGCTACCAGCTGCTGGCCGAGCTGGGTGCGGTGGACGATACCAATGAACTCACCGCCACCGGGCAAGAGCTGGCCCGGCTGCCGCTGGACCCGCGCGTGGGCCGCATGATTCTGGAGGCACGTTCGCGCCAGGCGCTCGACGAGGTGCTGGTGATTGCCTCAGCCCTCAGTGTGCAGGATGTGCGCGACCGGCCGATGGAGCTGCAGGCGCAGGCGGACCAGGCGCACGCCAAGTTTGACGACGAAAAAAGCGAGTTCAGCGGCTACCTCAAGCTCTGGAAGTGGCTGGACGACAGCCGTGGCGGCAAGCACTCGGGTGCCGTTGCCAACGAGCACAAGCTCAGCAACCGCCAATACGAGCAGCTGCTGCGGCAAAACTTTGTCAGCATGCGCCGGGTGCGCGAGTGGCGTGACATTTACAGCCAGTTGCACACGGTGGTGGCTGAACACAAGTGGCAACTCAATACCAGCCCGGCCAGTTACGAGCAGCTGCACCTGGCCATGCTGGCCGGCCTGTTGGGCAACATTGGCTGCAAGACCGAGGGCGAGGGCGTGCAGGGCGAGTACCTGGGCGCCCGCGGCATCAAGTTTTTTGCCCATCCGGGCGCGCACCTGGCCAAAAAACCGGGGCGCTGGCTGGTGGCGGCCGAGCTGGTGGAAACCACGCGCCTGTTCGGACGCGGTCTGGCCAACATCGAGCCGCAGTGGCTGGAGCAGGTGGGCGCTCATTTACTCAAGAAGCAACTGCTCGACCCGCATTGGGAGAAAAAAGCCGGCGAGGTGGTGGCGCTGGAGCGCGCCACGCTGTACGGCCTAGTGATCTACAGCGGTCGGCGCGTCAATTACAGCCGGATTGACTTGGCCGGGGCCCGCGAGATTTTCATCCGCCAAGCACTTGTAGCCGGCGAGTGGGAGACGCCGCTGCCCTTTCTGGCCGCCAACCAGAAGCTGATCCGGCAGGTGGAAGAACTGGAGCACAAGGCGCGCCGGCAGGACGTGCTGGTGGACGAGGAGCTGATCTACGCCTTTTACGACCAACAGTTGCCGGCCGAGGTGTGTAGCGGCCACAGTCTGGAGAGCTGGTACCGGCAGGAGGCCAAAAAACAGCCGCAGTTGCTGCTGCTGACGCGTGAGGAGCTGATGCGTCATGAGGCCGCCGGCATCACCACCAGCACCTTCCCCAAGACGCTGCGTCTGGGGGGCGTGGACTGCGCTGCTGGCTACCTGCATGAACCGGGCGACGCGCGCGACGGCCTGACCGTGACCGTGCCACTGTTTGTGCTGAACCAGGTCAACGAAGAACGCTGCGAGTGGCTGGTGCCCGGCATGCTGCGCGACAAGGTGCTGGCGCTGCTCAAAACCCTGCACCAGCGTCCACGCTCGCGCCTGGTGCCGCTGCCCGAGACGGCCAACCAGATGGCCGAGGCCCTGAATGCGCCGGAGGTGTTTGGCCAGGGTTCCTTGACCGATGCGGTCCTCAAGCTCGCGCGCAAGGCCACCGCAGTGGACATTGCGCGCAATGACTTCAAGCTCGACATGCTCAGCCCGCACGCCTTCATGAATTTGCGGGTGGTGGACGAGCACGGCCGCCTGCTGGGCACCGGGCGCAACCTGGGCGCGCTCAAGGCGGAACTCGGCGTCCAGGCGCGCGGGGCGTTTCAGGCGCTGGCTGCGCTCAAGGTGGCCAGTCAGCGCGTCACGGAAATTTCAGAGCCAAAAGTGGCTCCAGGCCACGCCGGTATTGGCTCAGTAGCTCCTAAAAAAGTAGCAAGCCCGGCGGTGCCGGATTTGGCCAGCCAGCGCTACACCAGCTGGACCTTTGGCGAACTGCCCGAGCTGCTGGAGATCCGCAAGGGCGCGCAGACCCTGATCGGCTACCCGGCCCTGATCGATGCCGGGGACGCGGTCACGGTGGAGGTGTTTGATGAGCCCGAGTCCGCAGCGGCACGTCACCGCGCCGGCCTGCGCCGGCTGTTTGCGCTGCAGATCAAGGACGCGCTGAAGTACCTGGAAAAAAACATCCCGGAGCTGCAAAAAATGGCGGCGGCCTATATGCAGCTGGGCAAGGCCGCCGACGGCTCGGGCGGCGGTACGCTGGAGGAGCTGCGCGAGCAAATCATCGCGGTGGCACTGGAGCGGGCGTTTCTGCTGGACCCGCTGCCCACTCAGGAGGCGGATTTTAAGCGCCGGCTCGACGAGGGCCGCGGCCGCCTGACCCTGATTGCGACTGAGGTGGCGCGGCTGACGGCGCTGATTCTGGCCGAGTACGCGGTGGCGGCGCGCAAGATCCGCGACAGCAAGCAGGCGGCTGAGGCCAGTGCTGACGCCGCACAGCAACTGGCGCGCCTGCTGCCTAAACGCTTTCTGGTGCAAACCCCATGGGGCGCGCTGCAGCACGTGGTGCGCTACATCAAGGCCATCACGCTGCGGCTGGACAAGCTGCGCGCAGACCCTGCGCGCGATACCAGCCGGCTGGCCGAGCTGCGCCCGCTGGAGCAACGCTACTGGCGGCTGCTGGCCGAGCGCAAGGGCGTGACCGACGACCGCATGCTGGAGTTCCGCTGGCTGCTGGAGGAACTGCGAGTGAGCTTTTTTGCCCAGGAGCTGCGCACACCGCAACCGGTCAGCGTGAAGCGGCTGGACAAGGCCTGGGCTCAGTTGGGTGGCTGAGGCTGAAGCCACCTCAGGCCGGCTACAGCCGCGCCAGCCGCGCCAGCGCCGCGTTCAGAGTCTCGTCTTTTTTGGCAAAGCAGAAACGCACCACGCGCTGGTCAAAGCCGTCGCCGTAAAAGGCCGACAACGGGATGGCCGCGACGCCGACCTCGCGCGTAAGCCATTGGCAGAACTCGGCTTCGCTCAGGTCGCTCACATCTGAGATGTCCACACACTGGAAGTAGGTGCCTTCACCGGGGAGCAGCTTGAAGCGCGTATTGGCAAGGCCCGCGCGAAACAGGTCGCGCTTGCGCTGGTAAAAAGCGGGTAATGCCAGGTAAGGCTCCGGGTCGGCCATGTAGGCGGCCAGGCCGTGCTGCACCGG
>CAJAXU010000635.1 GCA_903948045.1 uncultured beta proteobacterium
CTTTCTGTCTGCCAGTAGTTGTCAATGATGGGCACGCCCAGGCCTTCGGCGATCCAACGAGCTGTTGGCTCGTCCAGCGGCTCGCCCGCCAGAAACAGGGCCCGCAAACTAGACAAATCGTATTTTTTCAGCAGGGCCGGATCCTGCTTCTTCAGTACCCGCACCGCCGTTGGGGCGCTGAACATGATTGCCACCTTGTACTTTTCGACCAGGCTCCACCAGATGCCCCCATCGGGCCGGGTCGGCAGGCCTTCGTACATGATCGTGGCCATGCCGGCAATCAACGGGCCGTAGATGATGTAGCTGTGGCCCACCACCCAGCCAATGTCGCTGGTGGAGAAGTAGGCTTCGCCCGCCTGGCCGCAAAAAATGTGCTTCATGCTGGCGGCCAGCGCCACGGCATAGCCACCCGTGTCGCGCTGCACGCCCTTGGGCTTACCCGTCGTGCCGCTGGTGTACAGGGTGTAACTCGGGTGGGTGGCGTCAAGCCACTCGCAATTCACCACGGTGTTGAGGTGCTGCTCACGAAGCGGCCCCCACAGGTGATCACGCCCAGCCGTCAGGGCCATGCCAGCGAGCTGGCGATCCACCAGCAGCACCGCGTCGGGTTGATAACTGGCCAAGCGGATGGCCTCATCCAGCAGAGGCTTGTATTCGACCACCTTGCCACTGCGCGAACCTGCATCAGCACTGATGATCAGCCGCGGCGAGGCATCCTCAATGCGCGAGGCCAGCGAGCCCGACGCGAAGCCGCCAAAAACCACCGAATGAATGGCACCGATACGGGCGCAGGCCAGCATGGCAAAAGCGGCCTCGGCAATCATGGGCATATAGATCAGGACCCGGTCCCCTTTCTGCACGCCCAATTGCCGTATCACGGCGGCCATACGCTGGACTTCAGCGTGCAATTCGCGAAAGGTAAAGACCCGCTCCTCATTGGTTTCCGTTGACACAAAGATCAGCGCGGCCTGCTCGGGACGATCGGCTAGGTGGCGGTCCACCGCGTTATGGCACAGGTTGGTGGTGCCGCCGACGAACCATTTGGCAAACGGTGGCTGGCTGTAGTCGCAAATTTGCTTCGGAGGCACCTGCCAGTCAATCATCTGCGCCTGCTCTGCCCAAAAAGATTCGGGCTCGGCGATGGAACGGCGATGGAAATCAGAATAGCTTGTCATGATGGTCTCCGGTCGATGCAATAAACTGAATTCAGAATTATGGTCAACCAGCTTGCAATAGCCTGACTCGTCTCATGCCCCGGCGTTCCGGGCCCGAAGCACCCACTGCCAGCTGATTCGCCCTATTTGATCAACGCCTGCACCGCCTTGAAGGCTGGGTGCTCTGCCGTGCGTAACCACTCAAAAGCCACCATTTCAGTGGTCACCAATTCAGCCCCCGCCCCGGCCAAGCGATCAAAAGCGGCATCGCGGTTGCGCTCGGTGCGGGACGTGCAGGCGTCAGTGACGACCCAGACGTCAAACTCATCTTCCAATAAGTCAAGGGCTGTCTGCAACAAACAGACGTGGGCCTCGCAGCCAGCGATCACCACCCCATTGCGCTGCGGTGGGCCCGCGAGGGGCTTCTGCAGGTGCTTGGGCAGGCTACGGGCGTTGCCTGCCGGCGGCTTGCTTGGGGGCCGCAGCCACTCACCCAAACCTTCTTCTACCGCGCTGAAATGCATTTTGCTCAAGGTTTCCCCACACAGCGCTTTGATGTTGGGCAAGTTGGGCCCCAGACCGGAGGGGTTCTGTTCGGTCCCCCACACGGGCACCCCCATCAGTCGTGCCAATTCACCCAGACGCACCGCGTTGGCCGTGACGGCCTCGGCTTCCCACATCACCGGCATCAAGCGTATTTGGTAATCGACCAGCACCAGCTGGGCGTCGGCAGCGTCTAACAACATGGCGAGCTTTCTTGGAAAAGTGGCTTGGCACCCTTGAGCGTCAACCCCGCAAATACTATAAAAACAATAGCTAACACCCTATATACCACGGGGCTTAGGTGCCAATTTTGACCACAGTTCGCCCGCGCACGCGACCGGCCATCAGCTCATGCGCACGCGCCACCGCACCCTCCAGCGGCACCTCCTGCACCATGGCCTCCAGCAAGTTTGGATCCAAGTCGCGGGCAAGTCGGTCCCAGGCCCGTCGCCGGCGCGCCAGGGGCGCCATCACCGAGTCAATGCCGGCCAAGGTCACGCCACGCAAAATGAAGGGCATGACGCTGGTTGCCAAGTCCATGCCTTGCGCCAGACCACAGGCCGCCACCACGCCGCCGTAGCGGGTTTGCGCCAGCACGTTCGCCAGCGTGTGCGAGCCGACCGCGTCCACCACGCCAGCCCAACGCTCCTTCTGCCACGGTTTGCCTGGCGCGGCTAAGTCCGCACGATCAATCACCCCAACTGCTCCCAACTGCTCAAGATAAGCAGCCTCAGACGCCTTGCCAGTCGCAGCCACCACCCGATAGCCCAGCCTGCTCAACAAGGCAAGCGCCACACTGCCAACGCCACCCGTGGCGCCAGTGACAAGCACCTCACCGGAGGCAGGGGTGACGCCATGATCTTCCAGCGCCAGGACGCACAGCATCGCGGTGTAGCCGGCAGTGCCAATGGCCATGGCCTGTCGCGGCGTGAATGCGGCAGGCAAACGCACCAGCCAGTCACCCTTGAGCCTGGCTTTTTCCGCCAGACAGCCCCAATGGACCTCGCCGACGCCCCAGCCATTGTGAACCACCAGATCGCCGACCTGCCAGTCCGGGTGGCTGGACTCAACCACGGTGCCGGCCCCATCAATGCCAGCCACCATCGGCCATTGGCGCACCACCGGCCCCTTGTTGGTGATGGCCAGACCATCCTTGTAATTGAGCGTTGAGTACGCCACCGCGATGGTCACATCACCCTGCGGCAGGCGAGATTCATCAACCGGCTGCACCGAAGCCCGGAACTCAGGATTGTTTTCCAACACAAGTGCATTAAACATAATTGTTAAATTTTTTAATATAAATCAATAGCTTACGCGGCATTATTCACGTAGCTTACAACTTGACAAGCGAGCATCTGAGCAGCTTATACTCACGCTATGCGCCCTTTCTATCTTATCGCCATCTTCCTGTTCGCTACACAGGCCCTGGCCAGCCCAGCCGCGCCAGCGGATGAAATGGAAAGGTTGCTTGCGGAAAAAGGCCTGCTCGCCCGCATTGACCATGTGCGGCAAACGGCCACAGAAAAAGCATCGGAACTGGTATTTACAGCCCTGGGTTTCATGGGCGTGCCTTATCGACGCGGCGGTAACACCTCAGAGACGGGCTTTGATTGCAGCGGGTTCGTCAAAGCCATGTACGAGCAAACCGTCGGACTGATCCTGCCGCGCCGTGCCGAACAGCAAGCAGCCAGTACGCAAAAAATTGAGCGTTCTGAATTGCAGCCCGGCGATCTGGTTTTTTTCAATACGATGCGCCGTGCCTTCAGCCATGTCGGTATCTATGTGGGCGAAGGCAAGTTCATCCACTCCCCGAAGCCGGGTGCCGAAGTGCGCGTCGAGGACATGGGCGTGTCGTATTGGAATCGGCGATTTGATGGTGCGCGCCGCGTCCAGGCACCACCCGGAACGCCTTAGTTGGCAGGGCTCGCCGCCCCGTGACGCTCAAAGTGACGCGCTGTTCCGGAGCTTTAAACCGGGTTTACCCTAGGCGGCGTTACTTGTAACACGCTCAGCGGCGAGATAAGATGATCCAAGACAAACTATGGCCTGTTTGGGCCACATCTTGGAGTCACCATGGCAAAACTGACAGTGAACAATGTCGTGCGTGAGCACGATGCCGAAGACGATACCCCTCTTCTATGGGTCCTGAGGGAGCAGCTTGGCCTGACCGGGACAAAATACGGCTGCGGTTTGGCGCAGTGCGGCGCCTGTACTGTGCACATCGATGGCGTGCCGACACGCTCCTGCGTCAGGCCAGTCTCGACGGTACAGGCCAACGAAAAAATCATCACCATAGAGGGCCTCTCAACCGGTGGCTTGCACCCGGTACAGAAGGCGTGGGCGGCACTGGATGTACCGCAATGCGGATTTTGCCAAAGCGGCATGATCATGGCCACCGTGGCGCTGCTGAAGGAAAAGCCAGACCCAACAGACGCAGACATTGATGCTGCAATCACCAACATCTGCCGGTGCGGCACCTACAACCGCATTCGGGCCGCCATCAAGGTTGTGGCCAAGGGTGGCAACACCAAAATGGCCGGTCTGTCGATTCAGCACACCGATGGGAGCACCACATGAGCAAGCAGCAACTCAACGCAAGCCGGACAGACGGTGTTTCGCGCCGGAGATTTCTAGGTCAGTCGGCCGCCATGGGTACGGGCTTGGTCGTCGCCATCTCCGCACCATGGTCACTCGATGCCACTGCGCAGGCGGCTCGGCCGGCCGAAGTGAACGCTTGGGTGGTAGTACGGCCTGACGACAGTGTGGTGATCCGAATCGCCCGGTCGGAAATGGGGCAAGGTACCCTGACGGGCTTGGCTCAGTTGGTTGCGGAAGAACTCGAATGTGATTGGGCAAAAGTCACGACCGAGTATCCAACGCCTGGTCAAAGCCTGGCACGAAATCGGGTATGGGGCAATTTCAGCACAGGCGGCAGCCGTGGCATTCGTGACTCTCAAGACTATGTGCGCAAGGGTGGCGCCATTGCTCGCACGATGCTGGTTCAAGCGGCGGCTAATGAGTGGCAAGTTGCAGCAGCTGACTGCCGGGCAGCCAACAGTGTTATCACCCACGTGCCGAGCGGGCGGACAACGACATATGGCAAGGTGGCAGCGGCGGCAGGGAAACTGACGCAACCGACCAGCGTAACGCTCAAAAACCCAGCTGATTGGAAACTTGCAGGTAAGCGGTTGGCTCGGCTTGATACGGTCGACAAGACCACCGGGGCCCAGATGTACGGCATCGACCTGAAGCTGCCCGGTATGTTGAACGCAGCGATCAAAGATTGCCCGGTGTTTGGAGGCAAGCTCAAAAGCTTCGACGCTGCGGCCATCGCCAGCCGAAAGGGCGTCAAAAAAGTGGTCCGCGTGAGCGACAGCGCCGTCGCGGTCGTAGCAGACACTTGGTGGCAGGCCAAAACTGCACTGGATGCGCTTCCTATCGAATGGGACGAGGGTCCGCATGCAAAAGCATCCAGCGAAGAGTTTGCCAAAGTGTTGAAGGCAGCGCTCGATGCGCCCGAAGCCGCAGTGGGCAACGAAAACGGTGACGCACGCAAGGCGATTGC
>CAJAXU010000636.1 GCA_903948045.1 uncultured beta proteobacterium
GGCGACGGCATCAACGATGCGCCCTCGCTGCACACGGCCGATGTCGGCATCTCGGTGGCGGGAGCGGTCGATGTGGCGCGGCAGGCGGCCAGCATGATCCTGCTGCGCCAGGACCTGATGGTGCTGCAGGCCGGTCTGCTGGAAGGGCGGCGCACCTTTGGCAATGTCATGAAGTACATCCTGATGGCCACCAGCTCCAACTTTGGCAACATGGCCAGCATGGCGGCGGCCACGCTGTTTCTGCCGTTCCTGCCGATGTTGCCGCTGCAGATCCTGCTCAACAACCTGCTGTACGACGTGTCCGAGATTGCGCTGCCGCTGGACCGGGTGGACGCCGAAGACCTGGCCGCGCCCAAGCGCTGGGACATGGGCTTTATTCGCGCCTTCATGCTGACCATCGGGCCGATCAGCTCTTTGTTTGACTTTCTCACTTTTTACCTGCTGCTGCACCTGTTTGGCGGGGATGAAGTGCTGTTTCGCACCGGCTGGTTTGTCGAGTCGATGGCCACCCAGGTGCTGGTGATTTTTGTGATCCGTACCCGGCGCAACCCACTGCGCAGCCGCCCGGCGGCTGGCTTGTTGCTCAGCTCCGGTGCCGCGGTGTTGCTGGCGCTGCTGCTGCCGCTGAGCCCGCTGGCGCCGTACCTGGGCTTTGCGCCACTGCCGCCACTGTATTTTGGCCTGCTGGTGGTGCTGGTGAGCGCGTACCTGCTGATGGTGGAAGGAGGCAAGCGATGGTTTTACCGACGGCTGACCCGGGCCTGACTGCGCCCGAGGCGGCCCAGCGGCTGCAGCAGGACGGCCCCAATGTGCTGGCCAGCGAACAGCGCCGCACCTGGCACATGATCCTGCGCGAGACCCTGCGCGAGCCGATGTTCATGCTGCTGCTGGCCGCCGGCACCCTGTACCTGACCCTGGGCGACCGGCAGGAAGGTCTGGTCATGTTCGGGCTGGTGCTGGTGGTGTTGTCGCTGACCCTGTACCAGGAGGGACGCACTGAGCACGCGCTGCGGGCTCTGCGCGAGCTCACCAGCCCGCGCGCGCTGGTGGTGCGCGATGGGGTGGTGCAGCGCATTGCGGGCGCCGAGGTGGTGCGCGGCGACTTGCTGGTGCTGGCGCAGGGCGACCGGGTCGCGGCCGATGCCTGTTTGCTGACCGGGGCCGATGTACAGGTGGACGAATCGCTGCTGACCGGCGAGTCGCTGCCGGTCGATAAATTGGCCGACGGCGCGACCCGGCTGTTTGCCGGCACGCTGCTGGTCAATGGCCACGGCACGGCGCGCGTCACCGCCACCGGCGCGCGCAGCGAGATCGGGCGCATCGGCAGCCTGCTGCAGGGGCTGGATCAGGCGCGGTCGCCGCTCAAGGGGCAGACGGCCCGGCTGGTGCAGAGCCTGGCGCTGGTGGCCTTTGTCACCAGCGCTGCCCTGGTGCTGATGCTGGGCTTGACGCGGGGCGACTGGCTGGCGGCGCTGCTGGCGGGCATCGCGCTGGCCATGGCCATGTTGCCGCAGGAGTTCACGGTGGTGCTGACGGTGCTGCCGGCGCTGGGAGCGTGGCGGCTGGCGCAGCAGCAGGTGCTGACCCGGCGCATCGCGGCGATTGAAACCCTGGGTGCGGCGACGGTGTTGTGTGTCGACAAGACTGGCACCCTGACCGAAAACCGCATGACGGTGGTGGCGCTGTATGCCCCAGCCGAGCGCGCCGCGCCGCAGGAGCATCTGGCCCTGACCACTGAGACCAGCACCGCGGTACCAGAAGACTTCCATGTGCTGGTGGAGTACGCCATTCTGGCCAGCATGGCCGAGCCCTACGACCCGATGGAGCAGGCCTTCCACCGGCTGGGGCAAGACACGCTGGGCCAGACCGAGCATCTGCACCAGGACTGGACCTTGCTGCGCGAGTATGGCCTGACGCCCGAGCTGCGCGCCATGGCGCAGGTCTGGCAGGCGACCCAGGGCAATGCCCATGTGGTGGCGGCCAAGGGCGCGCCGGAGGCCATTGCCGACCTGTGCCATCTGGATGCAGCCACACTGGCCCGGGTCGTCCGTGCGGCCGACGCCATGGCCGCGCAGGGACTGCGCGTGCTGGGGGTGGCCCGGGCGCAGTTTGTTGGCCAGCAGTGGCCGGCGGCCGAGCACGACTTCGAGTTTGCCTTTGTCGGCCTGCTCGGCTTGGCCGACCCGCTGCGCGCGGGCGTCAAGGCGGCCGTGGCCGACTGTCACACCGCCGGTATCCGGGTGATGATGATCACCGGGGACTACCCGCTGACGGCGCGCGCCATCGCGGCGCAGGCGCAGATCGCCTGTGACGGCGCCGCCGAGTTGCTGACCGGCGACGAGCTGGCCCGGCTGGACGACGCGCAGCTGCAGGCGCGCATCCCGGCGGTCACGGTCTGTGCCCGCATCGCGCCCGAGCAGAAGCTGCGCCTGGTGCAGGCGCTCAAGCGCCAGGGCGAGATTGTGGCCATGACCGGTGACGGTGTGAATGACGCGCCCGCGCTCAAGGCGGCCCATGTCGGCGTGGCCATGGGCGGCCGGGGTACCGACGTGGCGCGCGAGGCAGCGTCCATCGTGGTGCTGGACGACAACTTTGCCTCTATCGTGCAGGGCGTGCGGCTGGGGCGCCGCATCTACGACAACCTGTACAAATCGATGACCTACATCCTGGCAGTGCATGTGCCGATCGCCGGCCTAGCGCTGGTGCCGGTGCTGCTGGGCTGGCCGGTGCTGCTGCTGCCAATGCACATCGCCTGCCTGGAACTGGTGATTGACCCGGCGTGTTCGCTGGTGTTTGAGGGCGAGCCAGCTGAGGCTGACCTGATGCAGCGGCCGCCGCGCGATCCCGAGGCGCCTTTGTTTGGCCGGCAGGCGATGCTGCTGGCGCTGTTGCAGGGCCTGGGTGTGTTGCTGGTGGTGCTGCTCGGCTATGGCTGGGCCATTGGGCACCTGCCCGAACCGCAGGCGCGGGCTTTCGGCTTCACGGCCTTGGTGGTGGGTAACCTGGCGCTGATCCTGTCCAACCGCAGCCGCAGTCGCTCGCTGTGGGCGGCCCTGCGCGTGCCCAACCGCACACTGTGGCTGGTGATCGGGTTCGCCACGAGCTTGCTGGCGCTGGCACTGTATCTGCCAGCCTTGGGGCAACTGTTCCAGTTTGCGCCGCTGAGCGCGCCAGCGCTGGCTGCCGCGCTGGCGCTGGGTCTCGTTGGCGTGTTCGGGTTTGAAGCGCTGAAGCTCAGTCGGCGCTGGAGCCGCCAAAGCCGAACAGGCTGAGCAGGCTGGTGAACAGGTTAAACAGCGACACGAACAAGCCGACGGTTGCCATCACATAATTGGTTTCGCCGCCATTCACGATGTTGCTGGTTTCATACAGGATCAGACCTGCCGACAGCAGCGCCACCATGGCCGAGACCGCCAGCCCTAGCGCCGGTATCTCGAAGAACATCGCCGCCAGTCCGGCCAGGATCGCCACCACCATGCCGGCAAACAGCATGCCGCCCATCCAGCTGAAGTCGCGCCGTGTGCTCAGCACCCAAGCCGACAGCGCCAGGAAGATGGCGCCCGTTGTCGCCAAGGCCATGACAATGGTCTGCGCGCCGCCTGGCAGCGTGAGCGTGCGGGCCAGCACCGGCCCCAGCGTGTAACCCATGAAGCCGGTCAGCGCGAACACGGCCGGCAACGCCCAGCCGCTGTTGCGTAGGCGGTGGATGGCAAACAGCAAACCAAAGTAGCCCACCAGCGTCAGCACCAGCCCCGGCGCCGGCAGCGCCAGTGCCACGCCGGTCGCGGCCACGCCAGCGCTGAACAGCAGGCAGAGGGACAGCAGGGCGTAAGTGTTGCGCAGCACCTTTTGCACCGACGGTGCCAGTTCCGACTGGGCGCCGGGCGCACGGCCGACTGGCACCGGTATCAGGGTTTGTTTCAAATTGCTCATGAGAGACCTCCAGGGTGAATGACAGAAGCCCGATCATGCAAGCGGAAAAACTTCTTGAAAAGCATCCAAAACGATAAAGAAATTCCTGAAAAACCGATGAATTGATCGCTCAGCCGTCCACCAGCACCGGCACGCGCGGCGCCAGGGCACACATCAGTTCGTAGCCCAACGTGCCGGCGTGGCGGGCGACCTCGTCAATGTCGAGCACACCACCGTTGTCGGCGCGTCCCCACAGCGTGACGGGGCTGCCGAAGCCGGCTGGCTGGCCGGCCTGCGCCAGCGGCGTCAGGTCGACTGCCAGCATGTCCATGCTGACCCGGCCCAGGGTCCGGGTGCGCAGGCCGTGTACCAGCACCGGCGTGCCAGTGCCGCACAGGCGGGGGTAACCATCGGCGTAACCGCAGGCCACGATGCCGATGCGCATGTCCTGATCCGCCACGAAGGCCGAGCCATAACCGACGCTCTGCCCCGCCACCAGGTCTTGTGTTGCTATTATTTTGGAAGCTAGCGTCATGGCCGGCTGCAAGCCCCAGGCGTTGGCGTTGCCTGCCGGGTAGTCAGGGGCGCTGCCGTACAGCGCGATGCCGGGCCGCACCCAGTCGGATGCCGCCTGCGTGTCGGGCTGCTGGCTGGCGGTCTCGGCGCTGACGCGGTGGCGCAGCGTGGCTGCGCTGTTGCTCAGGCTGCGTTCACCGGGCAGGTCGCGCGTAATGGCGGCAAAGACCGCCATTTGCGCCGCAATGCCGGGCGCACCGTCGGCGTCGCTGAAGTGGGTCATCAGCGAGATTTCATCCACCTGCGGCAGGGCGTTCAGCCGGGTCCAGGCGGCGCGGTAGCGGCTGGGCGTGAAGCCGAGCCGGTTCATGCCCGAGTTCATTTTCAGGAACACCCGGTGCGGCAGGTTGGTCTTGTGCGTGGCCAGCATGTCGATCTGCTCGTCGCAGTGCACGGTGTGCCACAGGTCCAGGCGAGAGCAGAGTTCGAGGTCGCGCTGCTCGAACACCCCCTCCAGCAGCAAAACCGGGCCGCGCCAGCCTAGCGCTCGCACGCGCCGGGCCTCGTCGAGGTCGAGCAGGGCGAAGCCGTCGGCCCCGCGCAGGCCCTCAAACACGCGCTCGATGCCGTGGCCGTAAGCATTGGCTTTGACCACCGCCCAGACCCGCGCGTCAGGCGCGGCGGCGCGGGCGCGCGCCAGGTTGTGGTGCAGCGCATCGCTGTGGATGGTGGCCTGGATCGGACGGGGCATGGGGGTGGTGCTGACAGTCGGGGGGTAAATACCCTGACATTTTGACACTGTGGGGCCGTGATATAACCCGGTACCTCTCGGAGACATATGACAAAACCCAAGGCAAGCGACCTGACGGTGTGCGCGGTCAAAGCATGAAGCGCGGCTTTTTCACCATCATGTCGGCGCAATTCCTGAGCTCGCTGGCCGACAACGCCCTGTTTGTGGCGGCGGTGCAGCTGCTGCGCACCAGCGAGGCACCGCAATGGCAGCAGGCGGCGCTGGTGCCGATGTTCGCCTTGTTTTACGTGGTGCTGGCGCCATTTGTCGGTGCTTTTGCCGACTCGATGCCCAAGGGCCGGGTGATGCTGCTGAGCAACTTCGTCAAGGTGGTCGGTTGCCTGCTGATGCTGTTCGGCACCCACCCGCTGATGGCCTATGCCATTGTCGGCCTGGGCGCTGCGGCCTACTCGCCGGCCAAATACGGCATCCTGACCGAACTACTGCCAGCCTCGCAACTGGTCAAGGCCAACGGCTGGATCGAGGGCCTGACCATCGCCTCCATCATTCTGGGCGTGCTGCTCGGTGGCCAGTTGGTCGGGCCGGTGCTGGCGCCCTGGCTGCTGAGTTTCGATCTGCCCTGGGTTGCCACCGGCATTGACTCGGCACCCGAAGCCGCCATTCTGGTGCTGATCTTCGTCTACTTTGCCGCTGCCTGGTTCAACACCCACATCCCGCTGACCGGGGTGGAAATGCGGCCCCTGCCCAAGCGTCTGGTCTCGCTGCTGCCGGATTTTTGGGTCTGCAACACCCTGCTCTGGCGCGACCGGCTCGGCCAGATTTCCCTGGCCGCCACCACCCTGATCTGGGGTGTGGCCGGCAATCTGCGCTTCATCGTGCTGGCCTGGGCCGCCGCGGCGCTGGGTTATTCGGTCACCCAGGCTTCGGCGCTGCAGGGTGTGGTGGCGATCGGTATGGCGGTCGGCGCGGTGGTGGCGTCGATGCGCATGCGCCTGGAAGACGGGCCGCGCGTCATCACGCTCGGCATCGCCATGGGCCTGCTGATCATCCTGCTGATCTTCATCGACAACGTCTGGGTGGCAGCGCCCTTTCTGGTCCTGCTGGGCGCACTCGGCGGCTTTTTGGTGGTGCCCATGAACGCCCTGTTGCAGCACCGTGGCCACAACCTGATGGGCGCCGGCCGTTCGATCGCGGTGCAAAACTTCAACGAACAGGCCTGCATCCTGGTGCTGGGCGCCGCCTACAGCTTCTCGACCGGCATGGGTTTGCCCACCTTTGGCGCCATTACGGCGTTTGGGCTGGTCATCGCCGTCTTCATGTGGCTGATCAAGCGCTGGCATGCCCGAAACTGCGTGGTGCACAAGGACGAAATCCGGCACCTGATCGAGATTGCTCGCAATGACAATCTGCACGGCTGATGCCCGCTAGGGCACTGGCCGTCGGCGCGCTGCTGTTCAACGCGCTGGTGTTCGGCATGCTGTGGTGGCCGTTTCGGGCCTTGCAGGCCCAGGGGCTCCACCCCCTGTGGGCCACTGCCATCATTTATGTCATCGGGCTGGCCGGTTTGCTGGCCTGGCTGCCGCAGGCCTGGCGCGGCCTGCTGCGGCACCCCTGGCTATGGCTGCTGGTGTTGGCCGCCGGCATGACCAACGTGGGCTTCAACTGGTCGGTCACGGTGGGCGATGTGGTGCGCGCCGTGCTGCTGTTCTACCTGATGCCGGCCTGGGTGGTGCTGCTGGCCTGGCCGCTGCTGGGCGAGCGGCCCACTGCTGCCAGTTTGCTGCGGCTGGCGCTGGCGCTGGGCGGTGTGGTGCTGGTGCTCAAGACGCCGGGCTCGCCCTGGCCGCTGCCGGAAAGCCTGGCCGACTGGCTGGCGCTGATGGGCGGCTTTTGTTTTGCCCTGACCAATGTGCTCTTGCGCAAACTGCACCACACCCCGGAAGGCGCGCGCATGCTGGCCATGTTCATTGGTGGTGCGGTGATGGCGTCGGCGGTGGCTGCGCTCGGCCTGCGGCTCGGCGTGGTGCCGGCCGCTGCCCTGTCTGGCACCGCCTGGCTGGGCTTGGCGCTGGCCTTGAGCCTAGCGCTGCTGGCCGGCAACCTGGCGCTGCAGTTTGGCGCGGCGCGCCTGAGTGCCAGCAGCACCTCGATCATCATGCTGTCTGAGGTGGTGGTGGCCAGCGTGTCGTCGGTGCTGCTGGGCACGGGCAGTTTGTCGGCGCAGACCCTGGCCGGCGGCGCCCTGATCCTGCTGGCTTCGGTGCTGGCTGTGCTGCCGCTCAAGCCGGCTCAGCAGCCCGCCCTGTGAGGGGGGTCGCAAACTGCGACACTGCGGTATCCAACCCCTCCGGAGAAGCCATGTCCACCGTGTACGATTTTGAAGCCCAACAGATCAACGGCCAGCCGGTCGCCCTGAGCCAGTTCAAGGGCCAAGCGATGCTGATCGTCAACACCGCCAGCGCCTGTGGCTTCACGCCGCAGTTTGCCGGCCTGGAAGCCCTGCACAAGACGTATGGCGAGCGTGGCCTGGTGGTGCTGGGCTTCCCCTGCAACCAGTTTGGCGGTCAGGACCCGGCCAGCAACGACAAGATTGCCGAGTTTTGCCAGTTGAATTACGGCGTGAGTTTTCCGATGATGGCCAAGGTCGATGTCAATGGCGCGGCCGCCCACCCGCTCTACCAGTGGCTGTGCGCCGAGGCGCCCGGCCTGCTCGGCACCAAGGCGATCAAGTGGAACTTCACCAAGTTCCTGGTGGCCAAGGACGGCCAGGTGCTCAAGCGCTATGCACCGACCGACACCCCGGCCAGTTTGACCAAGGACATCGAGGCGGCGCTGGCGGCCTAGAGCCGCGCCCCCCGCGCCACCCTAGCGCGAGGACTGGCGCAACAATGCCGCCGCCGCCCGCAGGCTCTCGGCGGTGCTGTCCCAGCCCATGCAGGCGTCGGTGATAGAGACGCCATAGCGCAGGTCTTGCGCGCGGCCCAGTTTCTGGTTGCCCTCAAACAGGTGAGACTCCAGCATCACGCCCTTGATGGCGCGGTTGCCGTCAGCCACCTGGTGCGCCACATCGCGCAGCACCAGTGGCTGCAGCGCGTGGTTTTTGCGCGAGTTGCCGTGGCTGCAGTCGATCACGATGTTGACCGGCAATTTGGCCGCTTGCAGCGCCGCTGCCGCCTGGGCCACGGCCACCGAGTCGTAATTGGGTACCGCGCCACCGCGCAAAATCAGGTGGCCGAGCGGGTTGCCGCGGGTGTGCGTCACCGCCACCTGGCCGGCGCTGTTGATGCCCAGAAACGCATGCGGCTGTGCTGCTGACAGCATGGCGTTGAGCGCCACGTCCAGGTCGCCGTCGGTGCCGTTCTTGAAGCCGACCGGTGACGACAGGCCGCTGGCCATCTCGCGGTGCGTCTGGCTTTCGGTGGTGCGTGCACCAATCGCGCTCCAGGCGATCAGGTCGCCCAGGTACTGCGGTGTGATCGGGTCCAGCGCCTCGGTGCCGCAGGGCAACCCCATGTCGTTCAGGTCGACCAACAGCCGCCGCGCCAGCTGCAGCCCCTCCTCGATGTGGAACGAGTCGTCCATGCGTGGGTCGTTGATCAAGCCCTTCCAGCCGACCGTGGTGCGGGGCTTCTCAAAATACACCCGCATCACCAGCAGCAGCTGATCGGACAGCTCGTCGGCCAGCGCCTTGAGCCGCCTGGCGTAGTCCATCGCCGATGTGATGTCATGGATCGAGCAGGGCCCGACCACCACCAGCAAACGCGGGTCTTGTCCCAGCAAGATACGGCCCAGCGCCTCGCGCGTGTGGCGCACGGTGTCACTGGCCCGGTGGCTGACCGGGATGTCCTGGTGCAGGCGCGCTGGCGGCAGCAGGGTGTGCTGCGACAGCACATTCAGATTCTCAAGGGCGATCGGTAGGGTCATGGCAAAAAAGGGCTCCAGCCCTTGATGGCAGGGCATTCCTAGCTATGGATTTTATAGTAAAGCGCTGAGCGTGAACGGCAGCTGTTTGTCATCGAATTTTCACAGGCTGGACGTAAATTCGTCGAAATGGGAGACCGGATTCTGAGGTTCTGCGCGCGGTGCAGTCTTTTTTGAAAACGTCTGTTGGAGCCGTCGTGACAATGACCACTGGATTTTTGACTTTCCTTCGTTTCGGGGCTGCCTGTGCCTTGGTCTGGGCCTTGGCTGGCTGCTCACCCAGGCACCTGATCATTCAAAGTGTTGCCACCGAGCTGGCCCAGCAAGGTCGTGCCGTGGAGGACGATCTGGGCTTGGCGCGCGAGGCCAGCAGTTTCTACCTCAAGCTGTCAGAAGGGCTGTTGCGTGAAGCCCCCGACAACCTAGCCTTGGCCGAAGCTATAGCGGCCGGCTTCACCCAATACGCCTTCGCCTTTGTCGCCTTTGAGGCGGAGCGGCTGGAGTCACAGGACGCCAAGGCGGCGCAAGTGTTGAATGAGCGGGCGCGGCGGCTCTATCTGCGCGCCCATCGCCACGCCATGGCCGCCCTGGAGTATCAAAACCCGGGGTTTCTCAAGGCCTTGAGCCAGCCTGACGCCGGCCGTTGGCCTACCCTGCAGGCGGCTCAGGTGGGGGTGGCCTATTGGGCTGCCGCATCTTGGGGCGCTTATATCTCGCTGTCCAAGGACCAGCCGGAGGTGGTGGCCGACCTGCCGGTGGCATTTCGACTGGCGCAGCTGGCCTGGCGCGTCTCGCCCAAGCACGCCAACGGCGACCTGAGCAGCCTGATGGGAAGTTTCGAGGTGGCACGCGCCGGCGGCACGGCTCAGCAAGCCAGCAATTACTTTGATGCGGCCATCGTGGCCGGTGCTGGCAAAAGCGCCGGGGCCTATGTTGCCAAGGCCGAGTCGATCGCGCTCAAGGCCGGCGACCGACCCGCCTTCGAGGCGCTGCTGCGCCGGGCTTTGCGCGTGAGCGCCGAGCGCCGCGACTTGCCCAATGAGGTCATGCGTGAGCGCGCCCAATGGCTGCTCGCCACTGCCGACGATTTGTTTTGACGGGATCCATCATGTTGTTTGAATTGTTGTGCCGGCCATCGCGGCGGCTGTCTCGGGTGTGGTCTGGCGCGCTCTGGCTGGCGCTGGCCCTGCTGGCGGGTCAATCGGGCCTGGCGGCGGCGGCCGACAAGCAGCTGCGTATCGGCACTCTGGTGCCCAAGAATTCGCTGTACCACCGACAACTGATGGCCATTGGCGAAAGCTGGCGGCTCGCCCAAGGGGGCACTGCCAAATACCTGGTGTACCCGGATGGCAGCCAGGGCGGCGAGGCCGAGATGGTGCGGCGCATGCGCATCGGCCAGCTGCAAGGCGCGCTGATGTCGGTGGTGGGCCTGCGCGAGATCGAGCCCTCGATTGCGGCCTTGCAAAACATGCCCCTGCTGTTCAGGAGTTGGGAAGAGCTTGACTACGTACGCGAAAAAATGCGCGCCGGCATGGAAAAGAAGTTCGCAGACAAAGGCTTTGTGGTGCTGGCCTGGGGTGATGCGGGCTGGGTGCGCTTTTTCTCCAAAGAGGCGGCACTGCGCCCCGATGACTTCAAGAAGATGAAGTTCTTTGCCTGGGGATCTGAGCCGGACCAGCAGGCGATCATGAAAAGCCTGGGCTACACCCCGGTCCCACTGGAGACCACCGACATCCTGCCCGCCATCCAGACCGGCATGATCACGGTGGTGCCATCCACTCCCTATTTCGCGTTGGCCACCCAGGTCTACAACACGGCGCCGCACATGCTTGACATCAATTGGGCACCTATCGTCGGCGCACTGGTGGTGACCAAGAAGGCCTGGGATGACATGTCGCCAGCCGTGCAGGCCGCTGTGCGTGCCACCAGCGATGAGGCAGGCACACTGATTCGCGCCAAGGCCCGGCAAGAAGTCGACGATGCGGTCGACGCCATGAAAAAGCGCGGCCTGGTGGTCAACCGGCCCAACCCCGAGCATCTGCGCGAGTGGCAGGCCTTGGCGACGGCGCTGTACCCCCGGATCCGTGGCACCATGGTGCCGGCCGACACCTTCGATGAGGTCTTTGCACACCTGAAGGCCTACCGCGCCAGCAAGGGCCAATAACCGTGCCGCGCTTGAGCTTGGTGGGGCTGCGTCGATTCGGTGCCGTTGACGAGCTGTTGTCGTCGGCAGCGCTGCTGCTGATGGTGCTCATCCCGTTGTGGGAAATCCTGATGCGGCCCTTGGCGGGCAGCGGTATCCAGAATGCGCCTGTGCTGGTGCAGCACCTGGGTTTGGTTCTGGCCATGTTCGGTGCTTTGGCGGCCGAACGCCATGGGCACCTGACCAGCTTGGTGGGGCAAGCCGGCGGCGCTGACACCAGCGCTCGGTCCATCCGACGCAACTTTGCCGATGGCGTCGCCGCCCTGGTGTGTGGGGTCTTGGCCTTGGCCAGTTGGCGCTTTGTGGCCAGTGGCCTGCAGGCGCCCAATGACCTGGCTTACGGCCTGCCGGTCTGGGTGGTTCAGGCCAGCATGCCGCTGGCGTTTTTCATTCTGGCTTTCAAATTGGGCGCGCGCTGCGGCGTGGCCTGGCTGCCCAAAGTGGTGTGGGGCTTGGCGCTACCGGCGGCAGGTTATTGGTTTGCCTTGCGCTTTGACGGTGAGTCCTTGATGGCTTGGCCCGGCCTCATTGTGTTGTTTGGTGCTTTGTTGGCTGGTGCGCCGATTTTTGCCATGCTGGGCGGCCTGGCCTTGGCGCTCTTTTGGCAAGAGGGCTTGCCGCTGGCCTCGGTGGCGCTGTCGCACTACCAGATCACCGTCAACCCATCGCTGCCCGCTCTGCCCCTGTTCACACTGGCTGGCCTGATCTTCGCCCGCACTGGGGCTGCCGCGCGTTTAGGGCAATTGTTCGTCGCCGTGCTGGGAGGGGGTGTTACTGGTACCGTGTTGGCAACCGCCGCCCTTTGCTCTTTTTTTACCGCCTTCACCGGCGGCAGCGGTGTCACCATTCTGGCGCTGGGTGGCCTGCTTCTGCCACTGTTGGGCCGAGCCGGTTACCCGGAGCGCCGTGGCATCAGCTTGGTCACCAGTGCCAGCGCCTTGGGCGTGTTGCTGGCGCCCTCGGTGCCGCTGATCATGTACGCCATCATTGCCCGGGTACCGATCAACACCATGTTTTTGGCAGGCCTGGTGCCGGCGCTGGTGATGGTGGTTTTTTTGGTGTTGATTGGCGGCTACCTCAAGCGCGTGGCACCGGCCGCAGCACCCGATACCGCAACCCTTGTGCTGGCCAGGCCCAGTGTGGCGACTGCTTGGGCCGCTGCCTGGGCCGCCAAGTGGGAACTGCTGGCGCCGGTTGTGGCGGTGGGCTCGCTGGTCAGCGGCTTGGCCACGCCCACCGAAAGCGCCGCCTTGACCGTGGCCTATGCCATTGCGACCCAGGCCCTGGCGCACCGGGAGCTGCCCTTGCGGCTGCTGCAGCGTTGCTTCAATGAGTCGGCGCAAATCATTGGCGGTGTGCTGCTGATCCTGGGCATGGCGCTGGCGCTCACCAACTACCTGATCGATGCCGGCATCCCGGACGCGGCCATCGAATGGGTGCAAGCCGTGATCCCCAACAAGGCGGTCTTCCTGCTGGCGCTCACGGTGTTCCTGCTGTTTGCGGGCGCACTGATGGAGATTTTTGCCGCGATTGTGGTGCTGGTGCCGCTGTTGTTGCCGGTGGCCATCAGCTACGGCATCGACCCGATCCATTTCGGCATCATCTTTCTGGCCGCGATGGAAATGGGCTTTTTATGCCCGCCTGCGGGCATGAACATCTACTTTGCCTCAGCCATGTTCAATAAGCCAGTTCGCTACGTGGCGGCTGCCGTGTTGCCGGCCTTGTTGGCTATTTTTCTGGGCACCTTGGCCATTGCCTGGTTGCCGATGCTGGCGACCGGCTTGCCCGCACTGTTGGGGGCTCGCTAGCCCGCTTTTGGACCGGCAGTCAGGCATGGCGCAGGACCGCGCTTGCAGCCAGAAAATCAGAATAAAAACAGCCTCCAGCCCTTACCAGCCGGTTGTTTATAGCTATCAATTTTATAGTGAAGCCGATGGCGGCTGCAGCGCTTGGTCCAGCAACTCCACCCAGTGCCGCACCGGCGTGGCCGTGCCACTTTGCAGGTGGGTGATGCAGCCGATGTTGGCCGACAC
>CAJAXU010000637.1 GCA_903948045.1 uncultured beta proteobacterium
CCGCGCCATCGCACATCAGCCCAATGTCATTGAACTGCGACCCATCGACGGGTTCGGGCCAATCCAGGCCATTGGCCGCAAACCAGCTGCGCCAAGGCTCCAAAGGGCTGCGCAACAACGCCACCCGGTCTAAATCTTGGGCCGCAGCACGCCCTTGGACGGGCTGGCCTTCTTGATTTCAGCGATGACGGCGGCGCGCCCGGCGGCGATGCGGGCGCGCATGGCACCCACGAAGTCACGGGTCAGCACGCGCGATTCGGCATCGGCACGCATCTCGGCGAGCGGCTTGCGCTGCAACGCAGCGTCGACTTCCTGGCGTTTGACGGCCACGATCTGGTTCAGGATATCGGACATGGGGGCTTACCGGGCAGCCGACGGGCCGGACAGGAGGTCCGGACCGGGCACGGCCAGATTTTCGCAGAAAGCCGGCTTGGGGCGCGGTTAACATGGCGCCTCGCAAGGCCGGCAAGCGCCGCCCTGACCCACGCCTTTGAGGACACCGCATGTCTGACCCCCTGGCCCCGCCCCCACTGTTGGCTGACGAGCCGAACCGCGCCGCCTTTCGCGACTACACGCAACCTGGCATCGACCGGGTGCGCGACTTCTACCGCAACAACCACACCCACCAGACGGTCGATTTCGTGCTGGGCAAAAAAGACAAGTGGCTGCAGTTCCGGCAACGGGAAATGACGCCCTGGGAGGGGCTGGACTACCTCAATACCCTGGTCGACGAGTCGGACCCGGATATCAACCTGCCCCAGATCAGCCACCTGCTGCAAACCGCCGAGGCGATCCGCGCCGACGGCCACCCCGACTGGTTTGTGCTGACCGGCTTCGTGCACGACCTGGGCAAGGTGCTGTGCCTGTTTGGCGAGCCGCAATGGGCGGTGGTGGGCGACACCTTCCCGGTCGGCTGCCGGCACTCTGACCGCATCGTCTACCCCGAGTTTTTTGCCGCCAACCCGGACAGCCAGGACCACCGCTATAACTCCGAATTGGGCATTTATCACCCGAACTGCGGGCTGGACCAGGTGCACATGTCCTGGGGCCACGACGAATACCTGTACCACCTGCTCAAAGACTATGTGCCGGAGCCGGCGCAGTACATGATCCGCTACCACTCGTTCTACGCCTGGCACCGGGAGGGGCAATACCGGCACCTGACCGATGCGCGCGACGAGGCGAATCTGTCCTGGGTGCAGAAGTTCAACCCCTACGACCTGTACTCCAAGAACCCGAACCCGCCGGTACTGGCCGAGCTCAAGCCCTATTACGAGGACCTGCTGGCCAAATACCTGCCGGCCACGCTCAAACTCTGACCCCGCACCCGCCCACACCTGTGACCACACCCTTATGACCACCGCCCAGTTTCCCACTCACCTGGCCGCCCGGCTGGACTTTGCCATCACGCTGGCGCGCCAGTGCGGCGACTTGGCCGTGAAGGAGGCGGCCCAGTTGCAGATCAGCGCCAAAGGCGCGCACGATGTGCTGACGCAAGCCGACCTGGCGGTGGAACAACTGATTCGCGCCGAGGTGGCAAAGGCCTTTGCCGGCGATCTGGTGGTGGGCGAAGAAATGGGCGGGCAGGACGCGGTGGGCAGCGCGGGCAACTTCTGGCTGGTTGACCCGATTGACGGCACCGCCAACTACGCCACCGATGTGCCGCGCTGGTGCATCTCGATCGGCTA
>CAJAXU010000638.1 GCA_903948045.1 uncultured beta proteobacterium
AAGCGTGCAAAGGCGCTCACGTTGCGCACCAGTGCTTCGGCCTGCACCTCTTGCTGCAAATACAGTGAAGCGTAGGCTCGCAGCGTATTTTTCGGCTCTATCGCACTCCAAATCAAAGGCACTAGCCCGACCTCGAGTGCGCGTTGCAAATCGAACGCCTCACCCAGCTCGGCCGCCATGAACGGATGCATATGCAACTCGGTCAACCTTCCGGCCAGTAAATTCGCAGCGCCTCGGCGCAGCTTTCTGGCGCTTGAACCTGTCAGTATGAAGCGTAAAGGCCGATCTCCTTCGACCAGTTTGTGGACTACATCTAGGATTGCAGGGACCTTCTGCACCTCGTCAATGACAACGTCGGTGATCAGTGGCTGTGCATCAATGCGCTCGAGAAGGCGTTCGGGCCTGGCCTGGAACAAGCGCACGGTTTCTGGATCAAGCATATCGATCCAAAGGGCCTGTTCCCGAAGGGCACGTAGCCAAGTTGACTTACCCGTGCCACGTGGGCCGAACAGAAAGAAGCTTCCTGCGTGCGCTCGCAAAAATCGTCCAGTGGTTTCCATATTTGCTTCTTATTAGGAATCAATTGGGGAATTATGACAGATCAATGCACGCCTTGAAACGGTTGCGGTAGGGACGGGGGTTACCCCCCCGCAAAGATCCGTACGTGCATGGCGCTTTGCACGCGCAGGGTTGGGACCATGAAACCAGCGAGGCCGATGCCCTGGCCATGGAGGCTTACGAAGCCGCCATTCTGGCCCGGCTTGGGTTTGCCAACCCCTATTGAGCCAACGCCTGATGCAGGGCGGCCAGCATGTCGTCGATGTCAAATTGGTCGGCGGCAGTTTGCATGGCACCCGACTGCGCTGGCCAGGCCGCCTTGAACAATGCGGCGTGGCGTTCATAGCATTGGAAGGCCATCGCATCGGCGTCCTCCAGCAGCGCCCTCAGCTTGGCGCCCGCAAGGGCCAGTTCCGCCGAGTCCCAGGTGCTCAGCGTGGGCGCCTTGTCAGTCTGACCCAAGTTGGCCTCGATCGCCTGGACCAGGGCTGCCAGGCCCTGGACAGCCAGTGCCAGCTGGTCCAAGACCGCAGGCCTGGCGGCCGCCGTCGTCAACAGGGACTCCAAGCCTTCGACTTGGCTTGACAGGGCTTCGGCCCCAATGCTGGCACTCAGGCCCTTGAGGGTGTGCGCCAGCCGTTTCGCACTGAGTTGGTCGTCGGCTTCCAGCGCGCTGAGGAACAGCGCCTCAAAGTCGCGCTGCCCGGTGGCAAATTTACGCAGCAGTGACCGGTACAGCTCAGCATTGCCGCGCATGCGCCGCAAGGCGCGGTCAACCTGCAGGCCATCGATGGCAAACGGCAGGGCCGGCGCGGCATCAGCCGATTCGGGCAGCTGCACAGTGGGCGCTTGGCCCAAGCCGCTGCGGGGACGCACCCACTTCAGCAGTGCATCGCACAGCGCCTGCGGCTCAATCGGTTTGGCCACGTGGTCATTCATGCCGGCAGCCAGGCACCGGTCACGGTCTCCGGCCATCGCGTTGGCAGTCATGGCAACAATCGGCAGCGCGTCGAATGCGGGCAACTTGCGAATCTCAAGGGTCGCGGCGATGCCATCCATCACCGGCATCTGCATGTCCATCAACACAATGTCGTAGGGCTTGGCCTTGACCATCTCAACCGCAATCTGACCGTTTTCAGCCAGCTCGACCACCAGGCCGGCGTCGGTCAGCAGCGCGGTGGCCACCTCCTGGTTGAGTTCGTTGTCTTCCACCAGCAGGATGCGCGCGCCCTTGAGCATGGCCATGTCTTCCAGCAGCAGCGAGGGTGCCTCGCCGGCGCTGCGCCTGTCGGCCACTTCTGCACCGA
>CAJAXU010000639.1 GCA_903948045.1 uncultured beta proteobacterium
AGCTGGCGCGTGGCAAGACCGGCCGCGTGGTCGGCCACCTGATGGGCCTGATCACGCTCATGAAGGGCCAGCCACTGGCCTACAACAAGGACAACCAGGAAGACAAAGAGCCGCTGTTCGACACGGTGGACACGCTCAAAGACACGCTGCGCATCTTTGCCGAGATGATTGGCGGCCAGACCGACCCGGCCACCGGGCAAAAGAGCGGCGGCATCACGGTCAACCCTGAGGCGATGGAGCAGGCGGCGCGCAAGGGCTACGCCACTGCCACCGACCTGGCCGACTACCTGGTCAAAAAAGGCCTGCCGTTTCGCGACGCCCATGAAACCGTGGCCCACGCCGTCAAGGCAGCGCAGGCCCAGCAGCTCGACCTGTCCGAGCTGCCCCTGGCCACGCTGCAGCAATTTCACCCGCAGATCGAGGCCGATGTGTTCGAGGTGCTGAGCCTGCGCGGCTCGCTCAACGCCCGTAACACCCTGGGCGGCACGGCGCCGGCACAGGTGCAGGCGCAGATTGCGCGGCACCGGGCGCGGCTGGCCTGAAGCAGACAACGACAACCCAATGGAGCTGGCAATCATGACCCCTCAAATGCAAAACATCCTAGTGCTCAGCATCATTGCCGGCTTCCTCGTCATGGAGCTGGCAACACGGCGTTACCAGACCACGGTCACCGCCACGGCCGATGACACCAAGCTGGAACTGTTCATGTTCCTCAGCCTGATTGCCATCTGCCAGCCCGTGGCCCTGCTCAGCACCAATGCCCTGGGCGCCTGGCTGGCGCCGGGCTACCGGGATGCGCTGGTGAACCTGCCCTGGTGGGGCATGGTGGCGATATTGCTGGTGGGCGACGACCTGACCCAGTACCTGTGGCACCGGGCCTCGCACTCGGCGCTGCTGTGGCCTCTGCACCGCGCCCACCACGCGGCGCAGTACATGAGCATTCGCGTCACCTACCGAAACAATTTCTTTTACTACCTGATGATGCCGGGCTTGTGGATCGCCGGTGCGCTGACCTACCTGGGTTTTGGCCCGGTCTATGCCGCCTATGTGGTGGTCAAACTGTTGGTGATCATGGGGGCGCATTGCGCCTGGCGCTGGGACGAGCCGCTGTACCGCATCCGCGCGCTGCGGCCGCTGATGTGGTTGGTGGAGCGGACCATTTCCACGCCGGCCACCCATTGGGCGCACCATGCCCTAACCAATTCAGACGGTATCGGCAATTACAAAGGCAACTTCGGCAATCTGCTGTTTGTCTGGGACCTCATTTTTGGCACCGCCCACATCACCCGGCGGTATCCGGCCCAGGTGGGCCTGCAGGACGATCTGGTGCACGGCCAGGAGCGCTGGTACCACCAGATGTTCTACCCGCTGCTGCAGTCCAGCCGGGCCAATTCGGCGCTGCGCGCGGGCGGGCGCGTCTATGCCGCGGCCGAAACCCAGCCAGATGCGCCCGCCGGGCGGACCGTGACTTGACCATCAGCCCGGCCACCGGTTACCGCGTTCGCAACGCTTTCCCTCATGTGCAGCCACTACCAGGGCGTGAAAGACCAGGAGCGCTTGCGCCGCCATTTCGGGGTGGCAGCACCCGCTGACCCCGGGCGCGAAGACCTGTGGCCCGGCTACGTCGGCAGCTTCATCCGGCGCCACCCGCTGGCGGAGGTGGGCGATGAGGCCGTGCCGGCACTGGAGGCACTGACCGGTATGTTTGGGCTGGTGCCGCACTGGTCAGCCGACACCAAAATCGCCCGCCACACTTACAACGCGCGCAGCGAGACGGTGGCAGTCAAACCCAGTTTTCGTGATGCTTGGAAACACGCGCAACACTGCATCATCCCGGCCGAGGCCTTTTTTGAACCCGACTGGCGCAGCGGCCGCGCCGTGGCCACCCGCATTGCCAGCGCCGACGGCGCGCCGCTGGGCCTGGCAGGCCTGTGGGCGCGCTGGCGCTCACCCCAAGGCGAGCTGGTGCACAGTTACACCATGCTGACCATCAACGCCGACGCCCACCCGCTGATGCAGCAGTTTCACAAGCCCGGCGAAGAGAAACGCATGGTGGTGATCCTGGCGCCGCACCATTACCAGGCCTGGTTAGCCGCACCGCCGGCCGCCGCGGCCGATTTTTTGCAGGACTGGCCAGCGGAGCGGCTGCTGGCGCAGGCGCCCTGAGCACGCTGGGCCGGGCCGCATAGCCGCTTGGCACGCAATCAGATGGCGCGCCAGACCTCGTCGCAGACCGAACCGGCGATGAAGTTGTCGGCATTTTTTGACACCATATCCATGTACTTGGTATCGGCCATCAGCTTGGTGTGGTGGGTCTCCATGTCGCCCAAGTTGGCGTACTGGACCGACCAGGCCACCCGGTTCGGATTGCCCGCCATGGGAACGGCGACCTTGACGACGTGGCCGGTCTTGTCTTTGATGTAGCCAACCATCTCGTGGGCAAAGGCGTAAGCCCGCGTGTTCTTGCCGGGGGCGATGTTGGCGCTGCGGTAAAGGGTAATCATGATGTAACCTTTCAAAGTGACGTTAATGAAACTGGCCGAACCGGGACAAGGCCCGTTTCAGCCAGCGCCATGGTCGCCCCAGCGCCCCCGGGTCGCTTGCGGCTGCGCAAGACCCCCCGGTTGTCATTCGTAAGCACTGTGCCCGGGCGTACATCGGCGCCACGCGCTACAGTCAACGCCATGACGCTACACACCACCCCCTTCGCTCAGTTACTCACGCTGATGTTCGCCTTGCTGACCCCATTGGCCGGCATCGCCCAGGAGGCGGCCGCCCAGCCCCTGCCCTGCAGCGTGCCCAGCAATTGCGTCAATTCCGCCAGTGACGGTTTTACGCCACTGGTCTATGCCGGCGATGCCGCGCGTGGCCTGGCGCTGCTGCAGGCCACGCTGGGTCAGTTTCCCGAGGCCACCGTCACGGCCAGCACAGCTCTGCAGCTGACCGTGATCTTCCGCACCACGCTGGGCTTCAAGGACGAGGTGATGTTTGTGCTGGAGCCGGGCGGGCAGCGCATCCACTTCCGCTCCCGCTCGCTGTTGGGCTTGTATGACTTCGGCAAGAACCGCGCGCGCATGACGGCGGTGGTGGCCCAGTTTCAAGCCGAAGCCAAGCGCTGAGCCCGGCGCCGGCTTGGGCGTGCTCAGGAGTTGGGCCGGTAGATTTCTGTGGCCTGGCGCTGAAGTTCGCGCTGTTTCATGACCAAGTACTCGTCCCGCGACAGCTCATGCAGCTGCTCGGCATACCGTTCCGTCGCGTCGAACCAGTCCTGCAAGCTTTTTTGCGTTTGTTGCGCCGCAGGCAGGGACTGCGCGCCCAGGTAAGCCTCGATCGCCAGGTAGTAGCGCACGGTGTTGCGCTCCAGCACGCCGCGCAGGCCGCCCACCGCCTGCGGACGACCCTCTCGCCCGGACGCGACCAGGGAAAAGCCGGGCTTGTCGCGCCCCAAGGTGGCCAGGTAGACCTGCATGGCCCAGCGCGCGGCCAGGGCATAACCATAGCCGTAGCGCAGCTGCAGCAGGGTCTGCCCCGCGGCGTAGGGTACGGCTTCAAATTCGATGCGGTAGTCGTGCGTGCCCAGGGGGCCTTTGGCCGACACCAGCTCAAGCTTGAGTTGCTGATCGCTTGCGCTGACCAGACGGTACGCCAACCGCAGCCAGTGCACATCGGTCAGCGGCTGGTCAAATTTGCGGCCCAGACCGGCCTCCAGCACCTCCTGGCCGGGGGCGCCGGAGGCCCGGCAGTACTTGACATTCAGGTGCAGGATCAGAATGTCGCACCAAGGCCCGGGCCGCGCCAAGGCCTGCCGCACCTGGGCAAACGGGTGGTCCAGCAGGGCGTAGACCTGGCCTTGCAACGCGCCCGCCGACTCGGTTGACGCCAGGTAAACCGCCTGCTCCACCAAGGCCGTCGCCGGCTGGGCCCGCAGCGCCTCAAAGCTCTCGCGCAGCCCGGGTGCTGCGGCAGCAGGACCGCCAGCCAGCCAAAGCACCAGCACCCAGTGCGCCCAGGTGGTCCAATGCCGTTTGATGCGTCTCGTCACTTGGGGTGTTGCCATTGATGTCCAGGCGCAATGGTCGATGACCAGGCCGCCTTCAGGACTGCGCAAGCGCAAGGCACAGCCCTTTAGCCTGGCGTTCGGCTACCGCATCGCCAAGAACTCAATTTTTTCAGCCCCATCGGCGCAAATTTCAGGAAAAGCCCCGGATGCAGGCCTTACCATGGGCAGCAGAACAAGGAGACTCCGATGCCCGTGATCACCCACATTGAAGATCTGCGCGTGCTGGCCCAAAAGCGCGTGCCCCGCATGTTTTACGACTACGCGGACTCCGGCGCCTGGACCGAATCGACCTACCGCGCCAATGAAAGCGACTTCCAGCGTATCAAGCTGCGCCAGCGCGTGGCGGTGAACATGGAAAACCGCAGCACCGCCAGCACCATGATCGGCCAGCCCGTGGCGATGCCGGTGGCGATTGCACCGACCGGCCTGACCGGCATGCAGCATGCCGACGGCGAGATCCTGGGCGCATTGGCGGCCAAGAAGTTTGGCATTCCGTTCACCCTGTCCACCATGAGCATCTGCTCGATCGAGGACATCGCCGAGGCCACCGGTGGCCACCCGTTCTGGTTTCAGCTGTACGTCATGAAAGACCGGGGCTTTATCGAGCGTCTGATCGACCGCGCCAAAGCCGCGCACTGTTCGGCCCTGGTGATCACGCTCGATTTGCAAATCCTGGGCCAGCGCCACAAGGACCTGAAAAACGGCCTGTCGGCGCCGCCTAAGATGACGCTGGCCAACCTGATCAACATCGCCAGCAAACCGCGCTGGGCGATGGGCATGCTGGGCACAAAGCGGCGGCAGTTCGGCAACATCGTCGGCCACGTCAGCGGGGTGGAGAACATGGGCTCGCTGAGCGAATGGACCGCCAAGCAGTTTGACCCGGCGCTGAACTGGGGCGACGTGGAGTGGATCAAGAAGCGCTGGGGCGGCAAGATCATCCTCAAGGGCATCCAGGACGTGGAAGACGCCCGGCTGGCGGTGGCCAGCGGCGCCGATGCGCTGATCGTGTCCAACCATGGTGGCCGCCAGCTTGATGGCGCGCAGTCGTCGATCGGGGCGCTGCCCGCCATCGTGGATGCGGTGGGTTCGCAGATCGAGGTGCACATGGACGGCGGCATCCGCAGCGGGCAAGATGTGCTCAAAGCCCGCGCCCTGGGCGCGCGTGGCACCTACATCGGCCGTGCATTCCTTTACGGCCTGGGCGCCATGGGCGAGGCCGGCGTCACCAAGGCGCTGGAGATCATCCACAAGGAACTCGACCTGACCATGGCCTTTTGCGGCCACACCCAGATCGACCGCGTGGACAAGAGCATCCTGCTGCCAGGCAGCTACTGACCCTTGCACGGCCCGAGCCCAGGCGCACAGGTCGCCAGGCCTGGCCCCTGAGGCCGGCTTGCTATCCTTGGGGCCATGAGTTCGAGTATTCGCCGCATCGCCCACCTGGACATGGACGCGTTTTACGCGTCGGTGGAACTGTTGCGCTACCCGCAACTCAAGGGGCTGCCGGTGGTGATCGGTGGTGGCCGCCGCAGTGAAGACGACCTGCTGGCGCGCCTGAACCAAGAGCGGCCAGAGCGGCAATGGACCACGGCCGACCTGGGCCGCATCCCGCTCGATTTTTTCCCGCGGCTGGCCGGCTACACCGGGCGCGGGGTGATCACCACCGCCACCTACCCGGCACGGCAGTTTGGCATTGGCTCGGCCATGGGCATGCCCGCCCCCTGGGCGGTCAGAGGACCCGCCGGGGCGCGCCGGCTGCCGCCGATCACCACCGGCAAGCCCCTGAGCTGCGGATAGCGCAGCAGCTCCACGCTGGCATAGAAGGCGTCCATGTCC
>CAJAXU010000640.1 GCA_903948045.1 uncultured beta proteobacterium
CCTGGCCCTGCAGTATGGTGGAAAAATGGCGCCGGGTGACGTCTTCATCATGAACGACCCCTACGGCGGTGGCGGTCAGCATTTGCCAGACATTTACGTCATCAAACCTTTGTTTTGGGAGGGCGACATTGAGGGCTACGCCTGCACGATGGCGCACCACTCCGACGTGGGCGGTATCACGCCCGGCAGCGTTGCCATCCATGCCACTGATGTCTTCCAGGAAGGCCTTCGCCTCCCATTTCTAAAGCTGTACGAGGGTGGGCAACCCAATGAGACGCTGTTCCGCATCATCGAGAAAAATACACGTCAACCCATCCAGGTGCTTGGTGACCTTCGCGCGCAATTGGCGGCTTGCAGTGTCGCCGAGAGGGGCTTCACGGCCTTACTCCAGCGCTATGGTGGCACCGAAGTACGGCCGTATCTTGATGCGGTCATGACCCAGGCCGAGCGCATGATGAGGGAATTTATCCGCGACATTCCAGATGGTGAGTACCGATTTACAGACTGGATTGACGGTCTGGGTGAGGTGCCTGAGCGGCTCAAAATTGAGGTGTGCCTGACCGTCGCCGCGGACGAAATCGTGGTTGATTTCACCGGCACCTCTGCCCAGGTGGAAGGCGCCATCAATTGCCCCATCGCGATGGCGCGATCAGCGGCCTATTGCGCGGTCCGTTGCGTCACCAGCCCAGACATTCCCAATTGCGAAGGGTATATGCGTCCGATCCACTTTGTGGCACCCGAGGGGACGATTCTCAACCCTGTGCTGCCAGCCGCTTGCGGCGCTCGTGGTGTCATGGGCTACCGCGTGTTCGACGCCATCATGGGCGCACTTGCCCAGGTGGTTCCCACACGCGTCGTTGCGGCGGGCGAAGGCGGGCCTACCCTGTTCTCGGTGGGTGGCTACCACGAGGGCAAACCTTTTGTCCTGACCGAGGTGTTGGTAGGAACCTGGGGGGCTCGCGCAGGTAAAGATGGCGTTGAAGGCATTTCCAACCCTGCGGCCAACCTCTCTAACCAACCCGTGGAGTTGATCGAGGCCGAGTTGCCGCTTGAAATCGTCAGATACGGGATGGTTCAGGATTCGGGTGGCGCGGGTCAATTCAGAGGCGGCCTTGCCTATGTGCGGGAATTCAAACTGCTGGCGGCCGATGCGATCTTCACCACCCGCGCAGACCGTCGGGACAACTTGCCTTATGGCTTCAACGGCGGGCTACCCGGCGGCGGCTCACTCAATACGCTGACGTCACAAGGTAAGGCACGTGCATTGCCGACGATGCCAATGGAAGCGCTCAAGTGGCGCGCTGGCGATGTATTTCTGCACGTCAGTGCTGGCGGTGGCGGGTTCGGAAAGCCATTCTCCCGCATGCCCGAACACGTGCTGGAAGATGTGCTCGACGATAAAGTCAGTCAGGCTGCAGCCGAGTCGCTGTATGGTGTCGTCATCCGCAACGGGCTGATCGATCGGGCAGCGACTGATCGACTACGGGGGTCAATGGCGCATGATTGACTTGCTGATTCGCAACGGTTCGTTACTGGACGGCACAGGTGCCGTGCCTCGCGCTGCTGATATTGCCATTCGTGATGGTCGAATTGTCGATCTCGGCAGGCTTGACGGCGTGACTGCAGCACGCGAAATCGATGCGACCGGGCTGGTCGTCTCGCCCGGTTTCATCGACATCCACAGTCATTCCGACTACACACTGCTAGTCGACCCGCGCGCGGTGAGCGCGATCTATCAGGGTGTCACACTGGAGGTTATCGGTAACTGTGGATTCGGTTGCGCACCCATTGTCAATCCCGATACGGCAGCCGCAAACATCTACGGATTCAACAATCAGGTCAAGCTGGATTGGAGCCGGATGAGTGGCTATCTGGACCGCTTAGCTGACGCCAAACCTGCAGTGAATGTGCTGTCCCTGGTGCCCAATGGTCAGTTGAGGCGGTCTGTGCTGGGCGTTGCAGATCGGCCGGCGAACCCGACTGAACTGAACGCGATGAAGTCATTGTTAGAGGAGGGTTTGGATGACGGTGCCTGGGGCTACTCGACAGGATTGGAATATCCAGCCGAGCGCGGTGCGCCCGATTCGGAGCTGATCGCTTTATGCAGCGTTCTTGCCCGCAAGGGCGGGCTGTATGCCACCCATACCCGACGCCGTGATAACGAGGCAATATCGGCGATTGCAGAGGCGATTGCCGTTGGTGAGGCTGCAGGTGTTCGCACCCAGATTTCTCACATACTGCCACGCAAGACGTCTGAAGATGAGGCGGCTCGCGCTCTGGAGCTTGTCGATCGCGCCCAACAAAGGGGCGTGGATCTTGCCTTCGACATGCACACCCGACTGTTTGGCACGACCTTCCTGAACACCATCATTCCGCTGTGGGCGCTGGACGATCCGGCAACCCACCTGCGTTCGCCAGCGAGCCGCAGGCGAATGCGCGATTACCCCAGCATCGTCGCAAGTGGCGGATGGGACCGCATTGTGCTGCTTGATCATCCGCTGTTCCCGCAATACTCGCGGCGCAGCATTGGTGAAGTTGCGCGCGAGGAGGGGCGTGACCCATTCGACTTAGCGTTCGACATTCTGGCCTCTGAAGTGACGCAGCCTGCCCTGGAGCAGCGTCGCTCGATGGTGTTGATCCGTGCTTATACGCCAGATCAGCAGGCTGAAATATTTGCTCACCCGCTCTGCATGCCGGGCTCTGACGCCACGACGCTGGCACCTGATGGACCGTTGGCTGACTCGGTTTTTCATGGGGCCTATAGCTGGGCGTCATGGTATTTTCAATTCATGGTCCGCGAGCGTGGGCTGCTCAGCCCTGCGCAGGCGGTTCAGCGGATGACGCAGCTGCCAGCCAAGACATTGGGCCTGCGGGACCGCGGCTGTATTGCTGTGGGTTATTGGGCCGATCTGGCGATCTTTGATGCGGACCGGTTTCAGGCGCAGGCCACCACCTTCGATGCCAATCAGTTGGCAGTTGGTATGCGGCATGTGTTGGTCAACGGTGTCGAAACCCTTAGCGACGGCAAGCTGACTGGGCGTCACGGCGGGCAGGTGCTTCGCCGTGCGTCATGAAAGGAGGAGCCAGCGCGCATAGGCCTGTGCGTCTTGATATTTTGGTTTTTCGGAACTTGGTCTTTCAATAGATTTTGAATAGGAGACAACCATGTATTTGCAAATCAAACTCCGGCGCTGGGTCATCGGCGCCGCGCTAACGGTTTTATCGGCTGCGGCTTCATCGCAGATCGTCTTGAAGCTGGGAACTGTTGACGCAGCGGCATCTCACTCGGGTGTTGGCTCAGAAGCCTTTGCCGCTGAGGTGGCCAAACTTTCTAATGGACAGATTAAGGTAGAGGTGTTCCACGCAGGTAAATTGGGCAGCATCCCCGAACAGATCAAGAACGTGTTGCAGGGCGCCCAGGATCTGCACCTTCTCTATCCGGAGTTCCTCACCAGTTTCATTGACGAAACCAAGGTCCTGTCCGCGCCCTACGTCTTTCGTGATCTTGCGCATACCCAAGCGTTCATGAAGAGCGATGTCTTTAAACCTGGACTCGACAAACTGCGGTCCATGGGCGGTGTCGTTCTGGACAATACCTGGAGCTGGCACATCAAGGACCCGCGTGGGTTGATCTCCGTGCGGCCTGTCAAGACTCCGGATGACCTCAAAGGCATGAAGGTCAGGCTCTGGGAATCCAAGACGGCCATCGAAACCTGGCGTGGCTTGGGTGCCAACACGCTCGTCGTTGCGCGGCCAGAAATGTACTTGGCTTTTAAGCAAGGCATGATTGAGGCCGGTCCGGAAACCATCGGCATTGCCTACGATCAGAAAAATGCGGAAGTTGCCAAGTACTGGACCCGTACCGAAGAGTATTACCAGATCATCAACGTCATGATGAATGAGAAAAAATACCTCAGCCTTACGCAGCAGCAACGCGATATCTTGCATCAGGCTGCAAGGAACGCGTCTGTGGCCTTCCAGGCAGAATCGACTCGCGGCTTTACCGAAAAGAAAGACAAGGCTGTGAAAGAGTTCGGTGTCACGGTGCTGGAACCGGATCTTGCGCCCTGGCATAGAAAAGCAGAGCAGATCCTAATCAGCCTCGAGCAGGATGGCGTAATTCCCAAGGGCCTGACGGCAAAAGCCAAGGCTATAAAGTAAGTCCATGCAAGCTGCAGCTCAGCTTTACCTGAGGGTGTCCAGCGCCGTGATCCAGTGGATTGCGGTCGCAGTTTTGGTTGCCATGGTCGGTATCAATACGGCAGAGATCATCTACAGGACTGTCTTTACCAGTGGTTTGAACTGGGTGCAGGAACTGTCTCTCGTCCTGGCCATGGTGCTGTATTTCCTAACCTACGCTTTGATCGCAAAGAATCGGGAGTACATCCGTGTCGAGTTGCTATCGAGTCGCTTGGCGCCTGACGCGCGCCGGGCATTGGCTGTGACGGTCAGGTTGGTTGTTTTGTTGTTCCATGCCTGTGTCGCCTGGTATGCCTTGCGGGCGACCCAGTTTGCAGCCATGTTCGAATTGCCGATTCTCGGCTGGGGAGAGTGGGTTTACTACCTGCCATTGGCGTTGGGTAGCGCCGACATTGTGCTGACTGAAACCATATTTCTCACGTGGCAATTGCGCGGTGTTGATGTCGGGGAAGAACGTGCTGAGGTACTGACCTAATGGCCACATTTTGGATGATTACCACTTTCTTGGGTCTCGCCATTGTCGGCGTGCCGGTTTGTGCTGCCATGGGCATTGGGGCCTTTCTCGGCCTCTTTCTGGCGAACGCTCCGTTGGATGTGTTTCCGCGCTACATGCTTCATGACGTGCGTAGCGTGCCACTTTTGGCGATCCCGTTTTTCATCATGGCCGGAAATTTGATGAATCGATTCGGCCTGACTAAGCGGATTTTTGATTTCATCCAAGCCCTGATCGGCGCTGTGACCGCCGGTCTGGCTCAAGTGAATGTCCTCTCCAGTGTGATCTTTGCCGGCATTTCAGGATCTGCTCTGGCTGATATTGCCGGACTTGGCACCATGCAGATC
>CAJAXU010000641.1 GCA_903948045.1 uncultured beta proteobacterium
CTCGCCCGACTCAGCCACCGGCCGCCTGGGCCTCTTGGAGCTGCGCGCCTTCGAGATGCCGCCGCACCCGCGCATGAGCATCGTGCAGCAGCTCTTGCTGCGCGCGCTGGTGGCGCGCTTCTGGCACACGCCCTACCAGGCACCGGTGACGCGCTGGGGCACCGAGCTGCATGACCGCTTCATGCTGCCCACCTTCATCGCCGCCGACTTTGCCGACGTGCTGACTGAGATGCGCCAGGCCGGCTTTGCCTTTGACGACAGCTGGTTTGCGCCCCACCTTGAGTTCCGCTTCCCGCTGATCGGCAGTGTGAACAGCACGGGCATGACGCTGAGCCTGCGCAGCGCGCTGGAGCCCTGGCATGTGATGGGCGAGGAAGGCAGCGCCGGCGGCACCGCGCGTTACGTAGACTCGTCGCTGGAGCGCATCGAGGTGCGCGTCAGCGGCCTCAACCCCAGCCGCTACACCGTCAGCTGCAACGGCCACGCCCTGCCGCTGCAGCCCACCGGCACCACCGGCGAATATGTGGCCGGCGTGCGCTACAAGGCCTGGAACCCGCCGTCCAGCCTGCACCCCAGCATCGGCATCCACGCGCCGCTCACCTTTGACATCGTGGATACCTGGATGAAACGCTCGGTGGGCGGCTGCCGCTACCACGTCACCCACCCGGGCGGACTGAGCTACGACACACTGCCGGTCAACGCTTTTGAGGCCGAAAGCCGCCGCCTGTCCCGCTTCGACGCCATGGGCCACACCCCCGGCACCATCGCCGCCATGGCACCCGCGGTGCATGTGGCGGGCAGCCGGGAGTTTCCGTTTACCTTGGATTTGCGGCGGGTTTAGCTGTTGGCTTAGCGGGTGGGAACGGCTTCAATCCAAACCGCATTGACATGCAAGTCAGTTTTACCTACTTGGCGCTGGCCGCTTTGTTCGTCTACACCGCCGTAGCCTTATTTTTGTGGGTCGCGCAGGGGCGCATCATATTTGGAAAGCCGACGCGATTGCGCTCACTGTTGCCTGGTCCGATTGACAGCCAGCATACCGTGCAGCCCCAGCGACTTGCGGTAAACCGCACGGTGCAGCTGGAGGGCTGGGCGAGCAGGCCGCTGGAAGCACAGCAGCGCAAGGTGCTGATTTACTTTGGCGGCCGCAACGAGCATGTAGGCTGGGCCTGCGGCATGGCCACCTACCTGGGGCCTTGGACCGTTTATGCGTTCAATTACCGCGGCTTTGGCCAATCCGGCGGGCGCTCGTCTGAGGCCACCGCCAAGGCTGATGCCTTGAAAATCTTTGATGAAGTTTGTCGGTTGGAGGGCGACCAATGCGACGAGATGGTGTTAGTCGGGCGCAGCTTGGGAACAGCCATAGCTTTGGCGGTGGCAGCCCGCCGTAAAGTAAGCTGCTTGGTGCTGCTGTCGCCTTTTGAAAGCATGGCACAGCTGGTGCGAAAGCGATATTTTCTCTATGCCATGCGTTGGACATTGCACCAGAAGTTTGACTGCCGCGGTGACGCAGCCCAGATTCAGGCTAAAACTGCACTCTTGCTTGCCGCAAGCGACACCCGCATATCACACCAGAACAGTCTTGCCCTGGCTGCCCGCTTGCGAGGGCTGGGCCCGGTGATCGTGGTGCCAGGCACCAACCACAGGACCCTGCTAAGGAGCCCCTCAACCCAGACCGCCATGGCGACTTATTTGAATAGCCCCAGATAGCGGCAAGTGGACACTGAACATCGCGATGCTCAGGTATGTCAGTTCCCGACCCGTTGGTAAACAACCTGCCCAACGCGGACAGTATGGGCGGCACCCACGGTGCATGTGGCAGGCAGCCGGGAGTTTCCGTTTACGTTGGATCTGAGGAGGTTTTAGGCGCTGGCAGGTCGGGTCAATGTCTCAGCTGTAATGGAAGCACCCTTAGACGGGTGCGACTTGGATCGACGATCAGCAATGCACCGCTATCCAACTCCATAGACATCTGCTTCAAGGCCAAGATCACGTGGGCCCCAATAGCAGCTGGGCTCACATCATCAGCCCGAATTTGGACGACGCTGGGCTTTTCGCCTTGCGTCGCGGCCAGGATGGCGCCAAAGTCTAGGTCGTGGGTAACCACCACATAGTCGTTTTGTCTAGCGTAGGCCATGATCGCAGTGTCGGGCGCGTTGGAAGCCCCAAGCGTTGACCAATGAACGGCTTCAATTCCCGCTTCGTTGAAGGTTTCAACCCAGTGCGGAGAAAGGTTCATGTCGATTAGCAGTCTCATGCGGTAGCCAACACCACCTCTCGTTCCTCGGCACGCCACGCCGCGTATTGAAGCGCCTGCATGATGTCTTCTTTTTCGAGGTAAGGGTAGTCGCTGAGGACCTCATCCACAGCGCGACCAGCACCGATTTGGCTAACGACCATACTGACGGTCACGCGCATGCCCCTAACGCAGGCTTTGCCCCCCATCACACCGGGCTGCTGGGTGATTCGATCAAGTGGTCCCATGGTCAAGTCCTCATCAATATTGTGAACATCGTATCGGCATAAAGAGGGCAATTCAAGCAGTTTTCCCAAAGCGGTTCGCCGCCGTCGGCCCTAGCGGCCGCACCCACAGTGTGTGTCGGGCAGCCGCGAGTTTCCGTTTACCTTAGATTTGCGCGGGTTTAGCTGCCAGGTGCGGTCTGTGCGTGAAGCTGAATTCCCAGTGCTGCAGTGACCTTGAGGATGGTCGAAAAACTGGGGTTACCTTCGCCAGACAAGGCTTTGTAGAGGCTTTCCCGGCCCAGACCGGTATCGCGCGCGAGCTGCGACATACCTTTGGCGCGGGCTATGTTGCCCAGCGCCTTGGCGATAAAGGCGCCGTCGTCACCCGCCTCCTGCAGGCAGGCCTCCAGGTACTGCGCCATGTCCTCCTCGGTTTTGAGGTGTTCCGCGCTGTCCCATTTGCGAAGATTGAGGGTGTTCATCTGTCACTCCTAAAGTTGCTTGGCCAGAAAGACAAGACGCTTTTGACCGATCTGCGGCAGACAAGCCTAAGTGTTTCATAGTCTCTGGTAAATTACCCGCCCAACCCGGTCAATATGGGCAAGCAGCTCGGCATGACCAAGTTGGTCGTAGATCGACAGGTCTATTTCATAGGGCAGCAGCAGGTCATCCAGCGCCATGTAGATGTCGCCAAGGAGCGAAAGCGTCAGGCCCTCTCCGCGCAGGGTCAAGTCAATATCCGAGCCGCTTAAATTCGACACTTCCGAGCACTTTTTCTGTAATTGGCGATCCCCGGCTCAATGAAATCAACGGGTTACGCTGGTTTTTGTGCTGAAATCTCTAAAAGCTTGTAGTGGCACGTTATTGATCATATGTAGTTTTATTTGCGGAACTATGCGGTACACTTCCCGCCATGTTCATCAAAGTCACCCAATCCGGCCAAAGGCGCTACGCCCAACTGGTGGAGTCGTTCCGCAATGAGGACGGCA
>CAJAXU010000642.1 GCA_903948045.1 uncultured beta proteobacterium
CGCCACCCTGTCAAACAGGGTCTCCAGCTTGGTCGCTTTGTCAACCACATGCACCGGTGTCGTGATCTTGCCGCAGTCGTGCAACAAGCCCGCAATTTTGAGCTCGTAGCGGTCCCGCTCGTCCATGGTGAAGTCGGCCAGTGGACCCGTGGTGGTTTGGACCACCGCGTCGGCCAGCATCAGCGTCAGTTCAGGCACGCGAGAGCAATGGCCGCCGGTGTACTGGGATTTTTCCTCGATGGCGATGTTGATCAAGCGGATCAGCGACTCAAACAGCACTTCCAGCTGGGTCATCAGCAGCCGATTGTTCAGGGCAACCGCGGCCTGCGAGGCCAGCGACTCCAAGAGGCTCTGGTCGGCCAGTGAAAAAGGAACAACTTCGGTAGTGCCGGGCTTTTGTGCATTCAGCAGTTGCAACACGCCGATCACTTCGCCCTCGTGATCCTTCATCGGGACGGTCAGGAATGACTTGGACCTGTACCCCGTGCTCTGGTCGAAGCGCCGGGTACCCGAAAAATCAAAGGCTGGGTCGGAATAGGCATCGGCCACATTGATGGTGCGGCAATGGATGGCGGCATGGGCCGCCACCAGCGAGTCGTTCGGGGCCCCTTCCGCGTTGCGAAGCGGCAGGTTCGGGAACTTGATTGGGGCCGCAGCACTGCCACCCATGGCAATGTTGAGTGAATCTGTGCGCAGAATCTCAAACCGCAGCGCGGTGCCATCCTCAGTCACCCGGTACAGGGTGCCGCCATCGGCGTTGGTGATGGATTTGGCCGCCAGCAGGATGCGCTCGAGCAGCGGTAGGATGTCGCGCTCACGTGACAGAGAGGCGCCAATCTCATTGAGCCGCTCAAGGCGGGCCAGAACGGTGTCAATAGTCTCCATGGTGGCTCCCCCCAAGGCGTCAGTTTCGCAGCAGTATTTTCAGCACATTCTGCAGGCGGCGCGCACTGCCAGCATCAAAAGCGGCAGTTAGCGCACGGGCCACGTCCTGGCCCCAGGTCTGGCTGGGCGGTGCGTCATGGCGGCGGGTCAGCAACTGCAACTGCATGGCCCGGCGGGCGTCCAGGTGGTCGGCCGGGGTGGGCAGTTCGGCCGCCATCTCCAGCCGCAGCAGGGCCTGCTGGGCATCCGCAACCGGTGGCTGCGCCAGCGCTTGAACCCAGGCACCGCGCGTGGCGGCATTGACGCGCGCGCCCAGCTCCTGCGCCGAGGGCAGCTGCGCCGCACTGCGCTGCTCCCAAGCCGCCAGCAGCTGGGTCAAGGCCTCGCCGTGGGCCTGGGCTGCCAGCTTGCGCAAGGCGAGCTGAGCCCGCTCCAGCGCGTCGCGCTGGGCCCGAAACGCGGTGTCGCCCAGACGTGGGGCGTCTTGCCAGGTGCCGCTAGGAGCCGCGTCCGTTGACGGTCGGCGGTCTGCCCCCCGGCCCCCCATGCGGTCGTCGCGCGGGCCACGTGGGCTGTCGCCAAAACGAGGGCCGTCCTTGCGGTCACCAAACTTGCCACCACGCCCGGGGATGGCGGGCTCGGTCTTTTTCATGCCAGGTCGGTCGTCACCCCGCACCGCCACCACCGGTTTGGCCACGGGTTTGGCCACCACCACGGGCGGCGGCTCAGCTGGCTCAATTGGCGCGGCGGCCGATTCGTCATCTGAGGCGGCTGCCGGTGTTTCGGATGCTGGCTCGACGGCCACGGGGGCGCCCTCCGGCACCGCCAGAGCCTGCACCGCAGCCTGCGCCTGGGCCTGGCCGCGCAGGGCGGCTTCCAGCGCGGTCATGGCGCTACGGATGGCTTGCGCATCGCCGCCGGCGTTGGCGGCTTCCAGCGCACGCGCAGCGTCCAGCACAACCCGGTCACGTTCACCCAGCGCCGCCTCGCTGCGTTCCCGCTCCTGGGTCTTGCGGTTAAAGGCGTCGTCGATTGGCTTGCGAAACGCATCCCAGAGCTTTTGCTCCTGGCGCCGGTCAATCGGCACGCGCTGGGCCTCGGCTTGCCAGCGCTGCTGCAACATCCGCACCGCGTCGATGCGCAGCATGGGCGCCGCACCCAGCAAGTTGGCCTCCTCGATCATGGCCTGGCGGACCGCCAGGCTCTGCGCCTGCAAGGCCTCCAACGGGGCGCTCGCCGCCGCCATGGCCGCCTTCCAAAGCGGCTGCAATTCAGCAAAGGCCTTTTCGCCAATGTGGCCGGCCTCGCGCCAACGGTCGCCGAACTGGTGAAGAATGCGAGCGAAACCTTTCCAGTCATCGTCCAGTGCCGTGGTGTTGGCGCCAGCCCACTGCTTGACTTCTTCGATCATGGCCAGGCGCTGCGCCCGGTGCTCCACCGCGTCGGCCTTCATTTTTTCCAGCCAGGCCTCAACCACCTTGTGGGCATCATTGCAGGCTTCGTCAAAACGTTTCCACAGGCCATGGTTGGGTACCCCACCCTGGTCGGTCTGCTTCCATTCCTCACGCAGGGACCGCAACAGCTCCTGCATCTTGCGCCCGCCGATAGCCTGACCTTCAGGCCGCTTGAGCAGGCCCTCTGCCTTGGCCACCAGCGCCTCGCGCAGCTGGTCAGCACGCCAGCGTTGCCAGCCCTCCAGCTCGCCCGCCGCGGCCAGCGCGGCGTGGGCCAGGTTTTCCAGCTTGTCGTCGATCAAGCGACCATGGTCTTTGAGCGCATTGCGCAACGCGGCGGCGGCGCCAGCACTGGCCTTACCGCGGCCCTCGGCAATCTCCAACTCCAGTTTTGATAGCACCTCTTGCACTGTTTTCGCGGCCTGGGCCCGGATTTCCGGGTCAATCTTGGGCTTTTGCGGCTTGCTCACCGCCTCGACCGGCACGCCGCGCGCAGCGCGCAACTCGTCAGCCCACACAGGCACCGGTGGCAGCGGGGCGGCTGCGTCGGCAGCGGCGGCCGTGGCTTGCGCCAAAGCCTCCCGGAACGCGTCACAGACCACGAGCAGCTGCGTCCGTGAGGTCTCGAGCAGCGGGGGGAAGCGGGCTTCCACACTGGGCCAGTTGCTGTCGGTGAGAAGCACGGCGGCCTGGGCCTGCCAATGGTCCACATCAGCCTGCAAGGCCTGAGCTGCGCCCTGCGCGTCGTGCCAGGACTTGGTCGACAGGACCTCGATGCGCTGCGCCAACAACACGGCAGCCTCACGCTGTACCTGGACCCGGTGCTGCAAGTCTTCAATACCCTTGACGCGATCGCTCAGCTGCGCCTTGAGCGTCAGCAGTGGCTCACGGCTGAGCGGCGCACCGGCTTTGGCCGCGTCACGCTGCCAGGCCATGGCATCCGCAATGTTGAGCTTGGCGACGGCCAACAGCGTCTGGCCGCGCTCGGCCCATTCCTGGGCGATGGACTCCTGGCCGCGGCTGCGCTTGATCTCGTCGAGCTTTTCGCGCAGCAGTTTCGCTGCGCCCTTGTCTTTGCCACTGAGCTCCTTGAACACGGCCTGCATCTGTTCGGCCGTGGGGTTGCCCGCCAGCCAGTCTCGAATGCGAGCAGTACGCTCGCTGGAGGTGTGCGCCGAAAACGCGCCGCCGGTGAGCTGGTCCAGCGGATGGGATTCATGCGCTTTGGCAGCAGCAGGCGCCGCGGCAGGTGTTTCGGGGGTCTTGGGGGTAGCAGGAAAAGGGAACATGACGAACAGATCAGAAAGAATGACCCCCCACGCATCGCGAGGGGGTTTGAGTCGCTATTTTCACCGCTATTTCAACCGCCGGCAAAAAGTCTATGGGGTGCTCAGGCTCAATTGCGCGCGCGGACTCCATTTCGTCTCGGGTGGCACCGTGCGCGCTGCGCCTAAAAACAGGCGTGCCATCGGAATCTGGCGCGCCGCCAGGTAGTCGCGCACCGCAACGCCCCGCTGTAACGCCAGCTCGCGCATGTGGTCCTCGGAGGCCGGCAGGTAGCTCAGCAGCAGGTTCTCCATGTCGTCCTTCGGCAAGGGCTGCAGCTGGCCCTGGGCCGTCAGCGGTTTGGGCATGGCCGCACGCCGGTACACGGCGCCCAGCAGGGCCAGGGACTCGTCCGAACTGAGCGTCACGGGTTCGCTGGCCCCGGCGCCGGGTTGCGCCGGCGCCCGCCCGGCCAGCACCGCCTCGCGGCGCTGCTCGGCCAACAGCAGGGCTTGCAGCTGCTCGCGCTTGAAGGCGTCACGCTCGAGCTCCAGGCTGGCCATGCCAACCACGGTCATCTGCAGCGCCGGGCGTGCCTGCAAGGCCTGCGCCACTTTGTCCAGAGCGGCCCGGCCGTTGCTGTCCAAGGCGGCAGAACCCGGCGCAAAAATGACAACGCCAGGGTCTTCGGCACTGCCAAAGGCGTTTGCGATCAGGCTGAAAGGGGCCGTCACGGCCTTGACCACCAGGTTGACGATCAACTTGAAAATGATCGGACCGAGCTTGAATTCAGGGTCATTGAGTGACCCGCTCACCGGCAGGTCAATGTCGATCACGCCCTGGCGGTCTGCCAGCAGCGCCACCGCCAAGCGCACCGGCAGGCTGGCCGGCGCGCCATCGACCTTGTCGCCAAAGCTCAGCTGGTTGAGCACAATGTTGTTGCTGGCCAGCAACTGGCCGTCCGCCTGAACCTTGTAACTGACGTCCACACTGAGTTTGCCGCGTTCGATGCCATGGCCGGCATGGCGCACCGCATAGGCTGACAGGGGTGGCAGCTCCAGGTCGCGCACACGGGCCTTGAGATCAAGCACCAGCGGCTTGGCCAGGGGGTTGATGAGGCCCTGAATGTCAAGCGTCGCCGTGCCCTGTGCCCGCCCGCGCAGCGCCAGTTCGGCCAGTGCCGGTTCGCCAGCCTGCGGTTGAGAGGAAAAAGCCCCCAGCTTGCCCGCGAGCTCGGTCAGGTTGGCCGAGTAGTTGGGCTTGATGAAGCGGTCGGCAAAATCGACCCGGCCACCGGTCAGACTGAGCGGGCCGAGGCGCACCACGGCCGGCTGAGCAGGCGCCAGCCCAGCCGCTGGCGGCGCAGCATCGGGTTTCAGTACGTCCTGCAAATTGAGCCGTCCGCTCGGGTCCAGCACCAGCCGGGCGTAGAAGTCGCTCAAGACCGTTTCTTTCACATCGACCCGGGTGGCGCTGCCGGGCGCCATCGCCAGCGCCAGCCCGCGTAGGCTGAGCACTTTCCAGTGCAGCAGCTCCTCGCCAAAGCTGGCAGTGGCACGGCTGGCAGCACCGGACTGCACGGCCGCAACTGACAAGGAATTGGCCTGCACGTCTTCCAGTGCGGCGTCGCCACTGACCTGCAAGCTGGCACCGGCGGCGGTTGGGGCATATGCCAGCTGGCCCTTGAAGCTGGCATCGGCGCGCAGCACCTCCAGGTTGAAGAACTCAGCGCCATAGGGCTCCAGCACATGCAGCGGCAGCCGCACCGCCTCCACCGCGATCTGAACACTGGGCGGATCGAGCCGGGCCTGCCCTTGCCACTTCAGGCGACCCGCGGGCGTCGCGCCAGCCTGCCATTGCAGCGCGCCTTGCACCTGCATCGGGTCTTTGCCCGCTGTCGACAGGTTTTTGACCTGCAGGGACACCGCCGCCACGTCCAACGCCACTGGCCTGCCCGGCAATTTGTCAGAAAAGCCAAAAACCCCGCCGTCCAGGGTGAAGTCGCGCACCACCAGAGCCCAGGGCGACGCGGCAGGGTCGCCCTGCGGTTGCGGCTGCAACCAGTGCTCAAACATCCAACGCCCATCAGCGCCGCGGCCAACCGCCACCCGCGGCCCCTGCAGTGCCAGTTGGCCCAGGGTTGCGGATCGGCCCGGCAGGTCCAGCTGTAGCCCGGCCAGACGCAGTTGCGCCAGACTGGCCAGGCTGGCACTGCCCTGCCTCAAATCAAGCTTGTCCACCGACAGTCGGGCGACTTCGAGCTGTAACAGGTCCGCTGCGGCAGGGCTGGCGGCAGCCTGCCAATTCAGCCCCAGCTCGGCATTGAGCCTGCCCGTGAGCTCGGGCTTGAGCCAGCGCGCCAGGTAGGGGGCAGCCAGCGCCAAGGGCAGCGCGTCCGCCACCGCGCGCAGCTCGACCGCGCGGTCGGTGGCGCTGCCTTTCAGGCTCAGGCGGGCGCTGCCAGCGTTGGCAGCCGAGGCGCCACCGGCCAGCAGTCCGGCGGCGGCCTGAAACTGCAAGGGCTGTGCAAACGGCAGGGCGATCGCGCTGGCCTCTAGCGTCAGCCCGGTCAAGCCAAGACGGGCCGGCGGCACGGTGCTCTGGTCCAGCCAGCTCAGGCCGCCATCCTGGACCGTCAGCCGGTCGAGCGCGATCTTCCAGCCACCATAAGGCGGCGATAAATCGGTCTCAGCCCTTGTCCCTGCTGGATAGTTAGCTATCTTTTTTGTAGTAGGTGATGCAGATGTAGTGGCTGATGCGGAACCAGAACCGGGCAGCAGCAACTGCCCAGTTGCACCGCGAACCAAGGCAAGCCGGGGCGCCACCAGCTCGACTGCGCTCAGCCGGGCCTGGCGCTCGAGCGGCCGCAGCTCGTCGAGCGTCAGCTTGAGCCGATCAAACGCCAGCAGCGGCGCGACCGAAGCCGCCGTACCCGTCTGCTTCGCCGGCACCAGCGCATCATGCAGCTGGACCTGCGCCGCCTCCAGCGTCCCAGTGATGCGCAGGCGGTTGGCGGGCACCTGCTCAAAAGCCACTTGCAGCTCGGCACTGAGCACGCCCGAGCTCAAGCGAACAGGCAAACTGGCAGGCACGTAGGGCAGCCAGGGCGCCAGGTCCAGGCCGGCCAGGCTCAGCTGCACTGCCGCCTGCCGCCCCGGCGCAAATGGGGTGGCCTGCGCGCTCGACTCAAAGCGGCTGCCATTCAAAAGAAACGCCAGCTTGGGCTGCACCGTCACCGCCCGCTCAGTCGGCAGATTGCTCAGAAACGGCAGGCTGAGCTGCAGCTCCCGCACCGTGTGCCGCCGGCCAGCCCACTGGTCGTCAACATCGAGCCGGCCTGCCGACAGCGTCAGGTTGTGCAAGGCAAAGCCGGGTGCGGCTGTGTTGGTTGGGGCACTGTCAGTCAGAAATCGCTGCAGGATGTCATCAATGTCGTAGCGCCCGTCACCCTGGTGGGTGAGTCGCAGCGCAGGCCCCTGGACAGCTACGGCATCCAGCACTGGCGCCAAGCGCCACAGCGATTCCAACGACGCATCTATATAGAGGCGCTCCACCAGCAGCTGGGGTGCCCGGTCCGCTTGGCCTGGGGCCGCGCCAACCACCAGCTGATGCAGCACCAGCTCCAATGACCAGGGCCTGAGCTCGAGCCGACCCACGGTGACGGGGCGCCCGAGCTGGCGGCTGGCAATGGTTTCCAACTGCGGCTTGAGCAACGGGGGCAGCACCAGCCAGCCCAAGCCCCATAGCAGCAACACCGCACCGCTCAGCCAAAGCAGTCGCTTCAGCAAGCGCAAGGACACAAGAAGGTTGAAATTCATGCGGCGAGTGTTCAACGGGACCGGCAAAAGGTCAATGTGTCGGGTAAAAAAGCGTCTCACAATGGCCTTACAACCGTTTTTAAACTATTTTTTTGAATATTAAAGCAATTTGATATGGTTGACTCGATATATGAAGTACCCCTAAAATCCGCCCTTCTTCTTGCCAGGCAAGGGGAAACCCGCATCCGCTGCCGATCCCGGCATATTCAAGTCTCTGCCAAATCCAAGATCTGCAGCGCAGGACATTGATAGCGTACCAACCCAAACGGGGCGCCTGGACCTACTGCACTGCTCACAGTGCCCGTGCCAGGCCCACGCCGAAGAAGGAGAAGCTATGACAGCCTTTGAACCACTGACCCGCGGCCTGCGAACATTCGCAAGCGATATCGCCCAGGGTTTCCTTGAAATTACCCACAATGGCTTTGCCTTGGTCGGCCTGGCGGTCATGTGTGGCGCCCTGACCCTGATCACACAGCCTGAGCTGCGCCAAGCCGGTGAGTCGCAGCTGTTCGGTTGGCTGAAAACCCGACAGGGCACACCTGGCGTCGACATCGACCTGGGCGCCATTGACCGCGCCACGGCCAGTAACCCACAGGCACTGCCCAAGCAGCAGGCGGCGTTGGCCTATTGGCTCAGCCGCAAGTACCGCGTGGCGCCCGAGCCCTTGAGCGCCATCGTCGCGGAAGCCTTTGAGATCGGCCTGCGCTCCAAGCTGGACCCGACCCTGATCCTGGCCGTCATGGCCATCGAGTCGGGCTTCAACCCGTTTGCCCAAAGTCCGATGGGCGCGCAGGGCCTGATGCAGGTGATGACCCGTGTCCACAGTGAAAAATACGAGAATTTTGGCGGTGCCTTTGCAGCATTCGATCCACTCACCAATTTGCGCGTCGGCGCCCGGGTGCTGGAAGAATGCATTGCCAGGGCCGGCTCCACTGAAGCGGGGCTCAAGTTCTATGTGGGCGCCGCCAACATCGACGACGACGGGGGCTACGTCAGCAAGGTCATTGCCGAGCACGGCCGCCTGCAGGCAGTGGCTACCGGCCGCACGGCACCAGCAGCGGCCGCCGGCTCGCCCGTGACGCCAACGCCTGACAAAGGCGCGCGCAGTGCGGAAAGCGTCGCATTGTTATCGGCGTTCTAATTGGCTGTTGGCTAAACTAGCTCCATTTATTCCCCCTTGAGCCCACTGCCATGTACCACCGCAACATCCTCATCGAGCAGACCGATCCCGAACTGTTCGCCGCTATCCAAGCCGAAAACGCCCGCCAAGAACACCACATCGAGCTGATCGCCAGTGAAAACTACGCGTCGCCCGCCGTGATGGCGGCGCAGGGCTCGCAACTGACCAACAAGTACGCCGAAGGCTACCCCGGCAAACGCTATTACGGCGGCTGCGAAAACGTCGATGTGGCCGAGCAACTGGCCATCAACCGCGCCAAGCAGCTGTTCGGGGCTGACTGCGCCAACGTGCAGCCGCACTGCGGCGCCTCGGCCAATGAGGCCGTGTTTCTGGCGTTTCTCAAACCCGGCGACACCATCATGGGCATGAGCCTGGCCGAGGGCGGCCACCTGACGCACGGCATGGCGCTCAACATGAGCGGCAAGTGGTTCAATGTGGTCAGCTACGGCCTGAATGCGCGTGAAGAAATTGACTATGACGCGATGGAACGCAAAGCCCATGAGGCCCGTCCCAAACTGATCATCGCCGGTGCATCCGCTTACAGCCTGCGCATCGATTTCGAGCGCTTTGCCAAAGTGGCCAAGGCGGTCGGCGCCATCTTCCTGGTCGACATGGCGCACTACGCCGGCCTGATCGCGGCCGGCGTCTACCCCAACCCGGTGCCGCATGCCGACGTGGTCACCTCCACCACGCACAAGAGCCTGCGCGGCCCGCGCGGCGGCATCATCCTGATGAAGGCCGAGCATGAAAAAGCCATCAACAGCGCCATTTTCCCCGGCCTGCAGGGCGGCCCGCTGATGCATGTGATTGCCGCAAAAGCGGTGGCGTTCAAGGAGGCGCTGCGACCCGAGTTCAAAGCCTATCAGCAGCAGGTGCTGAAAAACGCCC
>CAJAXU010000643.1 GCA_903948045.1 uncultured beta proteobacterium
ATGTCCTGCTTGATGCAGTCGGTGTTGTTGGAGGCCAACGCCGCCGGTGCCGGCACCAGGTTGCAGGTCGGACGACCCGCAGGGCCGTAGCCGATTTCGACCAGGGTGTTGCGGTCAATCGCCATGGACAGCGCCTTGCGCACCCGGATGTCTGTCAGGAATGGGTGGGGGTGCTTGGTGGTCGAACGCAGGTCGCCATGCTTGGGCGAGGGGTCGGTCAGGTTCATTTCGATGCGCTCAACCAGCGTGCCGAAGGCCGAAACCGTCTTGCCCTTACCGCCCCTTGCCATGCGCGCCAGCACGTCGGGTGCGAGTTGCAGGTTCCAGGCGTAGTCAAATTCACCCGTTTCCATGACTGCGCGGCCGGCTGCCGCTGCGTCGCCACCACCTTTGAGGGTCATCGTGGCAAAGGCAGGCTTGGCGGGGTCGCGGTAGTTGGGGTTGGCGATCAGCTGCGTCACGTCGTTCGGGCGGAATTCCTTCACCGTGAAAGGGCCGGTGCCGATTGGGCCGAAGTTCTGTTTGGTGCAGGTGGGTGCTTTGTCACCCAGGCAGTCTTTGAACTGCGCACGCTGCAGGACAGGGGTGGTGGCGCCGCCAAACACGTCATAGGGGTAGGGCTTGGCCGCTTTGAAGGTGATGCGAACCGTCAGATCATCGGTCGCGACGATTTTGTCAATGGGCGTGAAGGTGTTGGACTTGGCGCAACCTTTGATGCCGGTGCAGTACTCGTAGGTAAAGACCACGTCTTGTGCGGTCAGGGGTGAGCCGTCCGCCCACTTGAGGCCCCGCTTGAGTTTGTAGGTAATGCTTTTGAAGTCGGCCGCAAAACCGCCATTGGCGACAGTGGGCACCGATTCAACCAGGGCCGCCACCATTTCGCCTTTTTCGTTGAACTTGACCAGCGGGTCGAGAATCAGCGAGGAAGCTTCGAGGTCCTTGGTGCCACCGGAAAGGTAGGGGTTCAGGATGGAGGGCGCTTGCCAGTAGATCACGTTGACGTGTCCACTGGAGCCGCGTTGCGCCAGGGCCGCCTGGGACAGCGCCATCAGCGCGCCCAAGGCAATAAGGGAATAACGTGTTTTCAAGTGGTGACTCCTTTGAAAGAAACGAGGGTTGGCGAACGGGGAAAACTCAGGCTGCAGCCAGCGGCGCCATGGCGGCCGGCTGCCGGGATGCTGATGCGGTGTAAAGGTGGCAGGCCACCAGCCGGCCGGGCTCGACCTCTATGAGGGACGGCGCCACGCTGCGGCAATGGGCATTGGCCTGCGCGCAACGGGTGCTGAAGGCGCAGCCCGGCGGCGGGTTGGAGGGCGAGGGCACGTCACCAGTCAGCACGATGCGTTGGCGGCGCGCTTCGATGGCCGGATCGGGCTCGGGCACCGCCGACAGCAGCGCCTGGGCGTAGGGGTGCATCGGCTTGTTGTACAGGGCGTCGCGGTCAGCCAGCTCGACGATTCGGCCCAGGTACATCACCGCCACGCGGTTGGCAATGTGGCGCACCATGGACAGGTCGTGGCTGATGAACAGGTAGGTCAGGCCCAGACGCTGTTGCAGGCCTTCGAGCAGGTTGACCACCTGCGCCTGGATGGACACATCGAGCGCGGCGATCGGCTCGTCGCAGACGATGAACTTTGGGTTGAGCGCCAGCGCCCGCGCAATGCCGATGCGCTGGCGTTGCCCGCCCGAGAATTCATGCGGGTAGCGGTTGGCAAAATTGCGGTTCAGACCGACCTGGTCGAGCAGCTCTTCAATGCGTTCGCGCTGTTCAGGCTTGCTGAGTTTGGTGTGTTCCACCAGCGGTTCGCCGATGATGGAGGCCACGGTCATGCGCGGGTTCAGGCTGGCCTGAGGGTCCTGAAAGACCATTTGCATGGCGGGTCGCAACTGGCGCAGGGCTTCCGGCTGCACCGCCGTCACGTCATGTCCGTTGATGATGACCTGGCCTTCGGTGGGCTCGTACAGGCGCAGCATGGCACGCCCGCAAGTGGATTTACCGCAGCCCGACTCGCCCACCAGCCCCAGTGTTTCACCGGCCGGGATGTCAAAGCTGACGCCGTCCACGGCCTTGACCTCGCCAGCGCGACGCCGCAGCAGGCCGGCGTAAATGGGGAAGTGCATCTTCAGGCCGCGCACCTGCACCATGGGAGCGGCGGAAGAGGTGGTACGTGGCTCAAGCATGGCGGGCCTCACCGGTGTTGGCATCCCAGAAGCAGGCCACATCATGGCCGGCGGCAATGGTGAGGCGCTGCGGGTTTTCCACGCCACAGCGCGCCATGGCCACCGAGCAGCGGGCCCGGAAGGCACAGGCTGCAGGCTCGGCGCGGATGATGGGCGGCTGGCCCTCGATGACTTCCAGCTTGGCGCGCGTGCGCCCTTGAGGCGCGGCACGGTTTTGAGCAGGGCCCGGGTGTAGGGGTGCATGGGACGCGCAAACAGATCCTGCACCGGCGCCATCTCGACAATCTGACCACCGTAAAGCACCATGGCGCGGTCAGCAATGCCGGCAATCACGCCGAGGTCATGCGTGATCCAGACGATGGCCATACCGAGCTTTTGCCGCAGCTCGCGCACCAGCTCCAGAATTTGGGCCTGGATGGTGACGTCCAGCGCGGTGGTGGGTTCGTCGGCAATCAGCACCTTGGGGTCACAGGACAGCGCGATGGCGATCATCACTCGCTGGCGCATGCCGCCCGAGAACTGGTGCGGAAAATCATCAAGCCGGCGCTCTGCATCCGGGATACCGACCAGGTCCAGCAATTCCCGCGCACGCCGTCGGGCTGCCGCCTTGTCCAGCCCCATGTGCTTGCGCAAGGGCTCCATGATCTGGAAGCCCACGGTGAACACCGGGTTCAGCGAGGTCATGGGGTCCTGGAAGATGAAGCCGATGCCGGCGCCGCGTACGGCGCGCAACTGGTCTTGCGAGCAATGCAACAGGTCGATGCCATTGAACATCACCGAGGTGCCGCTGACCATGGCCGGCGGGCTGGGCAGCAGGCCGAGCAGCGACATCATGGTGACGGATTTGCCCGAGCCGCTTTCACCGACCACGCCCAGCAGCTCGCCGGGCTTGAG
>CAJAXU010000644.1 GCA_903948045.1 uncultured beta proteobacterium
ATTACAACGAGCCGGGCATTGGCCACGACCTGCTCAAGATCCTTGACCACAATGACGTGCCCTATGTGATCGTCGAGAAAGAAAAATGCTGTGGCATGCCCAAGCTTGAACTGGGCGATCTGGAATCAGTCAATGCCAGCAAGGAGGCCAACATCCCGGTGCTGGCCCGTTACGCCCGAGAGGGCTATGCGATCTTGGCCGCCGTGCCCAGCTGTGCCCTGATGTTCAAGCAGGAAATTCCGCTGATGTACCCCGAAGATGCCGAGGTGCAGTTGGTCAAAGACGCGGTCTGGGACCCGTTTCAGTACCTGATGCAGCGCAAGCGCGACGGCCTGCTCAAGACCGAGTTCAGCACGCCGCTGGGTAACGTCAGCTACCAGATTCCCTGCCATGGCCGAGTGCAGAACATCGGCAAGAAAACCGAGGAAATGCTGAAGATGATCCCGGGCACCACCATCAACACAGTAGAACGCTGCTCCGGCCATGCTGGCACCTTTGGCGTGAAAAAGGCCTTTCACGAACAGGCCATGAAAATCGGCAAGCCGGTGTTCAAAGCCATGGCCACCATGAAGGACGGCAGCAAGCCGGATTACATCAGCTCTGATTGCCCGCTAGGCGGTCACCACATCGCCCAAGGCTTTGAAGTCAACGGCCTGGGCGCGCCAGAACTGCAGCACCCGCTGTCACTGGTGCGCCAGGCTTACGGATTGAAATGAGGACACCATGCAACTGACTGGACACATCACCCCCGACAACCTGATGTCGCTGGAGGCTTACACCAAGTACCGCAAGGCCAACAAGCCGGCCGTCATCGCCCACCGCAAGCTGCGCAGCGTGACGCTGGGTGAGCACATCAACCTGCAGTTTGAGAGCGAGACCACCATCCGTTACCAGATCCAGGAGATGCTGCGCATCGAGAAGGTGTTCGAAGAAGAAGGCATCCTGCAGGAAATCGAGGCCTACGCCCCGCTGGTGCCGGACGGCAGCAACTGGAAAGCCACCATGATGATTGAGTACCCCGACGTCAATGAGCGCAAGCGCGAGCTGGCGCGCTTGATCGGGGTGGAAGACCACATGTTTGTCGAGGTGGAGGGCCAGCCGCGCGTGTATGCCATCGCCGACGAAGATTTGGACCGCGAAAACGACGAAAAAACCTCGGCCGTGCATTTTGTGCGCTTCGAGCTGACACCGGCCATGTGCGCGGCGGTCAAGGCTGGTGCCAGCGTGAAAATGGGCTGCGACCACACCAACTACCCGGCTCACCTGAGCGTGGCGCCCGAGACGCTGGCCTCGCTGGCCGGCGATCTACGCTAAGGCCGGCGGCAGCCAACGGGCCAGCATGGCCTTGAGCTCCCGGGCATGAAACGGCTTGGCCAAAAAATCGTTCATGCCGGCTTCCAGGCACATGGCCCGGTCCGAGTTCATCACATTGGCGGTCATGGCAATGATGGGTGCACCGGCTGACAGGCCGGCGTCGGCTCCAAGGTGCCGGGTCGCTTCCAGGCCATCCATGTCGGGCATCTGGATGTCCATAAGGATCAGCTGATAAGCCGTTTCGCGGGCCATCCGAACCGCCTCGACGCCGTTGGGTGCGATGTCAACCGTGTGGCCCATCCCCTCCAGAATGAGAGACGCCAATTTTTGATTCACCAGGTTGTCTTCGGCCAGCAGCAGGTGCGCTGATTTGGGTGGGGGCTCAGCCTCGTGCGCCAGGGGCAGTGGTTCCGGAATGGGCGCTGCCACAGTGACCGGTGCCAGCGGCAGTGAGAAACTGAACCAGCTGCCATGACCGGGCGTACTCTTGACCTCGATCAGGCCACCCATGCCAGTGACCATGCCCTGGCTGATCACCAGCCCAAGCCCAGTGCCCCCAAAACGCCGGGTCGTTGAAGCGTCCGCCTGACTGAAACTGGTGAACAGCCGCCCGATCGCCTCCTGTGAGATGCCAATGCCGGTGTCAATGACATCGAACTGCAGGCCCGTGCTCAGCCGGTGCACTTTGAGCTGCACCTGCCCTTTGAGGGTAAATTTGATGCCGTTGCTCACCAGATTGAGCAACACTTGGCGCAAGCGCGTGCTGTCCCCCAAAAAGTGGCCAGCTGCGTCGTCATCAATGTGAGCGACCAGGCCCACCTTTTTTGCCTGCGCCTTGAACTGCAGCAGGTCGCACACGTCTTTCACCAGCTCGGGCACCGAGAAGGGCGTAGCCTCAAACTCCATGCGCCCGGCGTCAATCTTGGAGATGTCCAGGATGTCGTTGATGATGGTCAGCAGCGATTCCGCCGATACCAGCAACTGACGCGCCAAGATCTTTTCCGCCGGCAGTAACTGGCCGTCGAGCAATAACTCGCTCATGCCCAAGATCCCGTTCATGGGGGTGCGTATTTCGTGACTCATGTTGGCCAGAAACTGCGATTTCACCTGACTGGCTTTTTCCGCGGCGGCGCGCGCCTGCGCGCTCTCATCCGCCAAACGGTAGAGATCGGCTTGGTTGCCGCGCTGCACTGTGATCAGCCGTACGCCGGTCATGACCAGAACAGCCAGCATGGCAAACAAGGTTGGCGCTAGCCAGAGCAGCAAATCCCTGAGTTCAATTTCTGTCAGCGCGATAGCGCTGGTGCGATCAGCGTAAATTTCTGCCACCGCCTCCACGCCCTGTCCGGCGCGGATCGGCACATAGGACGCCACTAAGTTGCGGTCGTAAATGGCACCGTCGAACGCAGAGAACGTATCGCGGAAAATCAATTCACTGGCGGTCCGTCCTCGCACCGCGCTAATGAAACCCTCATTGGTGGATTTGTCTTCACCAATCTGCAGCGGGTCAGAAGAATAGATGGTGACCCCGTTGACATCGTAGATTTTGACCTTGACGACATCGGTGAAACTGTTGAAGCGCCGCACCAGGGCATCGACCTCGGCCAGTCGCTGGTTTTGGCGAATTTCCTCGACACTGCTGCCTTGCGGCGGCAGCATGGGGCGCAAACGCTCCCAGTTTTCATTCACAAACACGCGGGTCAGCGTCTGGTTGGCTTTTGCGGTGGATTGCTCGACGCTCAGCTGCAGACTGCGCTGGACCAGCGTCAGCACCAGGGCCAGCAGAGCCAGAACAATCGCGGACCCGATCATGGCGAGGTACAGCAAGGGTCGCTGCGTGATCCGCTCGCCGATTTTGTCCAGTGTTTGTTTCATCGCTTGGAGACCAAGGTGTCCTGACTCACGCGGCCCGGACATCGGTCAGGCAAACGACGTAGTGCAGCAGCGCCCCCTGTGAATTCAGGCTCGGAAAGCCAAGGACATGACTCCAAAACGTTGTGCCATTGCGGCGGTAGCTCAGAATTTCTGTCTCGAATTTGATGTGGCGACGCATGAAGCCCTCCATCTTGTGCACGGTGTCGGGATCGGTCTCTGGCCCATGTAGAAAGCGCAGGGGGCGCCCCAAAACCTCGGTGGCCAGGTAGCCAGTCTGGCTTTGAAAAGCCTCATTCACATAGCGCACGGGCATATCCGGCGCCGCCGAGTCAAAAATCACGATCATGAATGGCGCCTTGTCCAGGGCCGTTGTCGTGGTCCGCAGCTCGTCAACCGTGCTTTGCAGCACCTCGCCCTTGGCCATGAGCGCCAGGCGCGAGGCCTCCATGTCCGCATTCAGATGCCGCAAGCTTGAAGTGCTCCGCTGGTATTCGCGCAGCGCCACCAGGCAGGACCCAGCGAAAAAAAGAAGGTACAGGCTCAGGACCCAGCTGTCTTGCGCCTGTCCATCCAACGACAGATCGACGGACACATCCTGAATGCCCCGGACATCGCCGACTTTCCAGTTGGTCGCGACTGAATCCGGATGGGTGTTGTGACAGTTCACGCAAGCGCTCTCCATCCGCACCGGAATCGCCAACCGCATGCGCTGGCTGCCAGAGGGCTCTGTCTCCAGCCGCCACTGCTCCTCTTGCCCTTCGCCCCGCCGAAAAGCCCGAAGCGCTTCGGCCTGGAAGTTGTCCAGTGGGGGCCGAACCCGGTTTCTGAACGGCGCATCTGACACAAAGTGGAACATGAATGAGCCGTCGCCCGCGCGCTGCCGGATGTCATCTCCCAGCTCAATTGACAGCGTGGCAGGAATGGGAATGGCGCCGGGAATCCGGTGGTAGTTTTCTGACAGGATCGCCTTGCTGTCACTTTGCAGCAGTCGGCTCGCGACGTTCGCCGCGTAGTAGGAGCGCACGATGGTGATCACGCCACTCAAGGAGCGTGCATGGCGACGCGCTTCGTTTTCGGCGTGTTGGCTAAGTGCTGAATATAGAAAAAAGGGCAGGCCGATCAAGGCGATCAGAAACACCACGAATGCCGGCGTGAGCCCGTGGTTGCGTAACCAGATGTAGACCTTGCTTGTTGGCATTGGGCGTGATTATCCCGCAAGCTCGTGGTCGGCCGGGTGCCGCTGATAATGCGCGTCACCCTGTGTAATTCTTTGATCGACCCCCATGCTTTTGTTGCTGTCCCCCGCCAAGTCTCTCGACTACGAGACGCCGCTGCGTGAGTTGCCGCACACGCCGCCGCTGTTTGTGCCGCAATCGGCCGAGCTGATTGCCCAGCTGCGCGACCAGTCACCGCAGGAAATCGCCGAGCTGATGAGCCTGAGCGACAGCCTGGCCGGGCTCAACGTGGCGCGCTACCAGGCCTGGCGCCGTAAGCCAACGGCAAAAAATGCGCGGCAAGCAGTGCTGGCCTTCAATGGCGATGTGTATGAGGGGCTGGACGCCCGCAGCCTGGGCGAAGACGACTTGGGCTGGTTGCAAGACCACCTGTGCATCCTCAGCGGCCTGTACGGCGTGCTGCGGCCGCTGGACCTGATGCAGCCCTACCGGCTGGAGATGGGCACCCGGCTGGCCAATGCCCGCGGCAAGGACCTGTACCAGTTCTGGCGCAGCGAGGTTGCGGCTTACCTGAACCAGCGGCTCAAGCTGGATGCATCGCCAGTGGTGATCAATTTGGCCTCGCAGGAGTATTTCAAGGCGGTGGATCTGAAGGCGCTCAAGGCCCGGGTAGTGGACTGCGTGTTTGAAGAGTACCGTGGCGGCCAGTACAAGATCATCAGCTTCATGGCCAAACGGGCGCGCGGCCTGATGGCCCGCTACGCCGTGACCCAGCGCCTGCTGACGCCGACCGGATTGCAGGGCTTTGATGCCGAGGGCTATGCCTTTGACGCGGCGGCCTCGGCGCCCGAGCGCCTGGTGTTCCGGCGCGGCCAATAATCAACAATATAGGCATGAAATTGGCCTCCAGGCCACGTCCAGTATAGGTTTATAGCTATGAAAATAGTAGCGAATGGTGTGCAGATTGAGGTCGAAGACAGCGGCCCGGGCCCGGCTGCCGCGCCGCGGCCGGCGGTGCTGTTGGTGATGGGCTTGGGTATGCAGCTGGTGGCCTGGCCGCCCGAGCTGGTGCAGGGCCTGCTGGCTGCGGGCTACCGCGTGATCCGGCATGACAACCGCGACGTGGGCTTGAGCCAGCGCATGGAGGCGCTGGGCAAGCCCAACCTGCTGTGGGCCGGCCTGCAGCACAAGCTGGGTTTTGCGCCGCCCCCGCCCTACAGCCTGGGCGACATGGCCGCCGATGCCCTGGGTGTGCTGGACGCGCTGGGCGTGGCCCAGGCCCACGTGGTGGGGGTCAGTATGGGCGGCATGATCGCGCAGCGCATGGCGCTGGCCGCACCGCAGCGGGTGCTGAGCCTGACCAGCGTCATGAGCAGCAGCAGTGCACCCGACTTGCCGCAAGCCCGCCCGGAGGTGATGGCGGCGCTGCTGCGCAGGCCGTCCGGCCGTGACCGCCAGGCAGTGGTGGACCACTATGTGCGCTTGTTTCGCGTCATTGGTAGCCCGGGTTTTGTCACGCCTGAGGCCGAGCTGCGCCAGCGCATCGCGGTGGCGGCCGAGCGCGGTTTTTACCCGGTCGGCACCCTGCGTCAGACGCTGGCGGTGATGGCCGACAGCGCCCGCGCGGCGCTGCTGGCGCAGATCAAGGCGCCGACCCTGGTGTTTCACGGCCACGACGACCCGCTGCTGCCCTACGCCTGTGGCGAAGACACGGCGCGGCGTATTCCCGGCGCCCGACTGATCGGCGTGGCCGGCATGGGCCACGATTTACCCGGGCCGGTGGTGGATCGCCTTTTGGCCGCGCTGCTGCCCCACTTCAAGACCGCATGAACACCGCACACGACTCTCAGCTGGGCAAGGCCTCGGCCTACGCTGACCAGTACGCCCCAGAATTGCTGTTCCCAATCCCGCGCGCGGCCAAGCGCCAGGCGTTGGGCCTGACCGCTGTCTTGCCGTTTCTTGGCGCCGACATGTGGACCGCCTTCGAGCTCAGCTGGCTCGGGCCGCGCGGCAAGCCGCAGCTGGCACTGGCGCACATCACGGTGCCCTGCGAGTCCAGCCACATCATCGAGAGCAAGTCGCTCAAGCTCTACCTCAACAGTTTCAACAACACGGTGTTTGCCGATGCCGCCGCTGTGCTGGCGCATTTGCGCGCCGACTTGAACGAAGCGGCTTGGCGTGGCGCTGTGGTGCAGTCGTCGGTCGGGGTGCGCCTGCTCGATCCTGAGCTGTTCGACCGCGAGCCAGTGCAGGAGCTCGATGGCCTGAGTCTGGACCGGCTCGACGTGGAATGCCGCCAGTACACGCCGGCGCCGGAGCTGCTGCGCGCAGCGGCCGATGAGCCACCGGTGACCGAGGTGCTGACCAGCCGCCTGCTCAAGAGCAACTGCCTGGTGACCGGCCAGCCCGATTGGGGCAGCGTGCAGATCAGTTACAGCGGCGCCGCCATTGACCAGGAAGGCTTGTTGCAGTACCTGGTGAGTTTTCGCAACCACCACGAGTTCCATGAGCAGTGCGTGGAGCGCATCTTCATGGACATCTGGCAGCGCTGCCAGCCGCACAAACTGGCGGTCTATGCGCGCTATACCCGCCGTGGTGGGCTGGACATCAACCCGTTTCGCACCAGCTACGCGCAGGCGCTGCCGGCCAACGTGCGCACCGCGCGGCAGTAATTGCCGCTGCAGGGGTTGCTTAGGGCAGGTGAAACACCTGCACCGCGCGCGCCAGTGTGACGGCGCTGGCGCTCAGCCCCTCGGCCGAGGCAGCTGACTCCTCCACCAGCGCAGCGTTCTGCTGGGTGACGGTGTCGAGTTGGGTCACAGCCTCATTGACCTGAGCAATGCCGATCGCCTGCTCATGCGTGGCATTGGTGATCTGCCGGATCAACTCGCCCACGTCACGCACCGAGCGCACCACCTCGTCGATGGTCTCGCCGGCGTGGTTCATTTGCTGCGTTCCCTCAGCGATCTGGTCGGCTGACTGGGCAATCAGGTCCCGGATCTCCTTGGCTGCGACACCGCTGCGCTGGGCCAGCGCCCGCACCTCAGCGGCCACCACCGCAAAGCCGCGCCCCTGTTCACCGGCCCGCGCAGCTTCGACTGCGGCGTTGAGCGCCAGAATATTGGTCTGGAAGGCAATGCCCTCAATCACGCCGATGATGTCGCGCACCTTAGACGACGATTGGTCAATGGCGCGCATCGCCTCACCCACCTTGTGCACGGCGTCACCGCCACGTGCCACGACGCTGGTGCTGGCGTCACTTTGTGTGGCCACCTGCGCCGCCGTGGAGGCGGTTTGTTTGACCGTGCTGGAGAGCTCCTCCATGGAGGCGGCGGTTTCTTCCAGGCTGCTGGCCTGTGATTCGGTTCGGGCTGACAGATCCATGCCGCCGGCAGCTATTTCTGCTGCAGACTGGGTGAAGGTTTCAATTTCACCGCGCACGTCGCCCACCACAGCCTGCAGATTGACCTGAATCTGGCGCAGGCTGCGGATCAATGAATTCATGGGAGGCGCAAAGTCAGTCGACACCGAGGTGGTGAGGTTGCAACCCGCCAAGTCGTCGGCAAAGTGCTCGGCGGCGCTGATGGCCCGGCCAAAGCTCCGGCTGAACCAAGCCAAGAGCAGACCCGCCCCGAGCACCAGACTGGCCAGTTGCAGCGCGACCTGCTGCGTGCCGTGCAGATGAAAGCCCAACAGCTCCAGCAACTGGGGCACCATGCCGAGCAGCACCATGCCGAGCAGCCCCATGCCCAGGCGGCTGGTGATGGTGATGCGTCGCAGCCAGCCGGCCAGGCCGCGCAGGCCGGTGTAGCGCACCTCACCTGAGCGCAAAACAAAGGCCGGACGTTTTTCGCCGGCCTCACGGGACGCCCGCATTTGCGCGTAAAGGGTCTCGGCGGCCCGCACCTGCTCCTGGGTCGGCTTGATCCGCACCGACATATAGCCCTTGGGCTTACCGTTTTCCAGGATGGGGGTGACATTGGCCTGCACCCAGTAGTGGTCGCCGTTCTTGCGGCGGTTCTTGACCATGCCGGTCCAGGGTCGGCCACGGCCAATGGTCTGCCACATATCTTTGTAGGCCTCGGGCGGCATGTCCGGGTGGCGTACCAGGTTGTGGCTCTGTCCGATCAGTTCTTCGTAGCTGAAGCCGCTGACTGCCACGAACGCATGGTTACAGTGCGCAATATTGCCTTTGGTGTCGGTGGTCGACACCAGCATCTGGTCGGCAGGGTAATCAAAGTCCTGTTGGGTCACAGGAAGATTCATGCGCATGGGACGTCCTTCTCGAAATTCTGATAAAAGCCAAAAGCTGCATCTTAAGTGAGTGGCAGGCTCTGATGCGGATCAATTAGCGGTCAGTTTGACCGGCTGATCTCGGTGAACTGCGCTTTAGGTTAAGTCGCGAAAGCCCTGCAAGGGCGTCAAAGCCGGGAATTCTGCCGGTTTTTTGGTCTTCAGGGCCTCAACGGCGCCGCGCACGTGGGCGTTGCTCCAGATCGCCCCTTGCAGCCAGCCCATCTGACGCAGCGAGTCCTCTACGGAATGATCGCGCGCGTAATGCACCGCCTGTTTGGTGCCCCAAATCGCGACTGGCGGTTTGGCTGCGATTTCGTGTGCGCACTGCAGCGCAGCGGCTAGCGCGGCCTCGGGCGTGTCAAACACCTCGTTCACCAGGCCGTAGCCCTGCGCCCGTACCGCCCCCAGGCGCCGCCCGGTGTAGGCCAATTCTTTCACCACCGCCATGGGCATCAGCTTGGGCAGGCGTTGCAAGGTGCCGACATCGGCCACCATGCCGATGTTGATCTCCTGGATGCAAAAAAATGCGTCGGCCGTGGCATAGCGGATGCAGCAGGCGGTCACCATGTCGACCGCACCGCCAATACAGCCGCCCTGGATGGCGACGATCACCGGCATGCGCAGGGCTTCGAGCTTGCTGAAGGTGGCCTGCATGTCGGTCAGCGCATCAAAGATGGCGGCGCGCCCCTCGGGGCTCTGGTCATCCATGCTGATCGCGCCGGAAAAGGTCTCCAGTGCCATGCCGGCACTGAAGTGACGGCCGGTGCTGCTGATCACCAGCGCCCGCGCCGTGCCCTCCTGGTGCAATTGGGTCAGCACAGCGTCGAGCTCGCGCCAGAACTGCGGGTGCATGGTGTTGAGCTCGGCCGGCCGGTTCAGCACCAGGTGGGCCACGTGGTGCTCGGTGCTGAGCGTGAAGCAGTGCAGGGGGGTGGTCGGGGTGTTCATGGGTGAGACTGTAGTCCAAATGGTTTGCGTGTTGCGCCGACATTGACCGTACAGGATTCATGCGGCATGATTGCATGAATCACTTTGGGAGATCCTATGCTCAAGGAAGTCGGGGCCAGCGGTCAAATCTCGCTTGGCAAGAAATACGCAGGCCGCTTGTTTGAGATGCAGGTGGCTGAAGACGGCTGCGTCACCCTTAGCCCTGTCCAAGTGGTGCCGCTGGTACAAGAAGAGCTTGCACGATATGGTGTCAACGTGGCCACAGCTGGCCGTCGGCTGCGCCCGTCCGGCCCGCGTACTGAGCGCGATCCAGTGGCTGCCCATGCGCAATGGGAGGCCGACAACCGGGATGCCATTGAGGCCATGGACCAGCGCCTGGCCACTATCGGATCGATGGCACAGCGGGTACAAGCGTGGCGCAAGCGCCCGGGCGTTTGATGGCGCAGTTCGACGTGTACCTTAATCCGCTGGAAGACCTGCGGGACAGCCACCCGTTCGTGATGGAAATCCAGAGCAAGTTGCTCAAGCGGCCTGTCGCATTGATTGTTATCCCCCTGGCGCGTCTTGCGCCGGGCAGCCAAGCGGTCACGTTGTTGAATCCGAGTCTCGCCGTTGGTGATGAGGCCCTGGTTCTCGAAACACTGGCCATCACCTCGTTCCAGCCCGGTGAGCTGCGAGGTCCGGTCGCCAACCTCAGTCAGCATGCGTCGGTCATTTGGGATGCACTTGATTTCGCCTTGCACGGCTACTGAGGCGGGTCAAAACAACTGCCCCGTCCAGTGACCGTCTGCTTCTGAATCAATAGCAATAACCCCAACATTGACGGGGCTTAGAGGCTGATTTGGTTCTAAGGTTGCAGCATGGTCCAGGCGTTGCAAGGCACCCACGCGCACACCCAGCAGCCGGAAGCGCCGCGCCAGCGGGGCGCGTTTGAGGCACTGGCCGGCGGCGCGGCGGATGGCTTGGGCGTCGGCGGTGGGGCTGGGCAGGGTCAGGTCGCGCGTGAGGCTTTTGAAATCGGCAAAGCGCAGCTTGATGCCAATGGTGCGGCCGACATAGCCCTTGCGCTGCAGGTCGTCGGCCACCTGAGCGCACAGCCGGGTGAAGATGGCGCCAAGTTCGGCGCGGTCGTGCACGGCGTGCAGGTCGCGCTCAAATGTGGTTTCTCGGCTCATGGACACCGGCTCGCTTTCGGTCACCACTGGCCGTTCGTCGCGGCCGTGGGCTGCGTCATGCAGCCAGGTGCTGGTGCGTGGACCGAAGTGGCTGGTCAGCCAGCCCATGTCCTTTTCGGCGAGTTGGCCGATGGTCTCGATGCCCAGCCCTTTGAGCTTTTCGTCCGCTTTTGGGCCGATGCCGTTGATTTTTCGGCAGGCCAGTGGCCAGATCACATCGGCCAGGTCGGCCTCATGGACGATGGAAATTCCCTTGGGCTTATTGAACTCGCTGGCCATCTTGGCCAGCAGCTTGTTGGGCGCCACGCCCACCGAACAAGTCAGACCGGTCTGGTCGAAGACGCTTTTCTGGATCAGGCGCGCCAACACGCGCCCGCCCTCGCGCTGGCCGCCGGGCACGTCGGTGAAGTCGATGTAGACCTCATCCACACCACGGTCCTCCATCACCGGCGCAATCTCGGTCACGATGGTCTTGAAGGCGCGCGAGTATTTGCGGTATTCGGCAAAGTCCACCGGCAGCAAAATGGCCTGGGGGCACAGCCGCGCTGCCTTCATCAGGCCCATGGCCGAGCCAATGCCAAACTGCCGTGCCGGGTAGG
>CAJAXU010000645.1 GCA_903948045.1 uncultured beta proteobacterium
CAAGGGGGCCAGTTACTTGAACATTAATGTTGGCGAATTGGCACGCCAGAAACCTGAGTTTATGGTCGAAGTCATCAGGGCGGTGCAGGCGGTGGTTTCCGTTCCCCTGTCGTTTGATTTCCCAAACGTCGAGGTCCAGGAGCGGTGTTTGAAAACCTACGATCGAGAAAAAGCGGGCGGAGCACCGCCGATTGTTAATTCCATATCCGAGTTGCGTTGGGAAATGCTGGACCTGTTGAAGATATGTCCATGCCGCTTTATCTTGATGGCCTCTGAGCGCAAACAGGACGGGCGGCGAATCGCCAATAAAACTGCAAAAGAGGTTCATCAAACTGCCGCCCGAATGGCACGAAAAGCCCTTGAGAGCGGCTACGGCCTCTCGGTGCACGATCTGTTTGTTGACGTGTCCATCGGGCCAATTGGCGCGGACATGGAGGGGTTGACCCGGATGGCTGTGGACGCCGTTCGTGCCATCGGAGCAGACCCAGCGCTCAAGGGGATTCACATGTCGGTTGGTTTATCTAATATTGGCATCATGCTGCCCAAGCAGGCCAGTGATGGGACGAAGTTACAGCCTCAAATTGAATCTGCATTCTTGACGCTGACCGTGCCGTTCGGGCTCGATACCATTCTAGGGACCGCGGGAAGGGACTATGTCTTGCTGCCCGCAGATAACTTGGTGATGCGGGGTGTGGCTGAGTCCTTGGCTCTCGATGGTATCGACGCGGTTCTGCGGATTCAGCAAATTTACCAGCCAGGATGACATGGAACCGCAGCAAATCGTGGTCGACAGCTATTTTGATGGGCAACACCTGAATGACCGTGGGCCCTATGTTTTCTCCCTGAGCCAAGGCGTGATTCAGGCGATTCGGCAAGGCGAATGTCTGGACCCTGATGTATTGACCCAGCGTGGCGTATTTCTGATGCCCGGGATGGTCGAAGCTCATTGCCACCTGTTTCTCGATGGCGGCGAATTGGACTTGTCAAAACGTGCGGCCTACCTCAAGTTCTCAAGAGAGGCCATGTTGGCGGTAGGACGTCAGTCACTGGCACAGGCGGCCGCGGCCGGCATCAGTTTGGTCCGGGACGCAGGCGACATTCACGGTATCAATCTCCAGTTGCGCAGCGAGCAAGGTGCGCTTTCGGCGACGAACCCCACGGTCCTCTGCCCGGGCAGGGCGATACGCAACGCGGGTCGTTATGGTGGGTTTATGGCCACCGCGATGACCGACGAAGCCAGTCTCGATGCGCTGGTCGCGGATCTGGCCGGCGAGGCCGACCAGGTCAAGATTTTGATGACCGGCCTCATCGACTTCGAGGCAGGCGAAGTGAAGGGGCCACCCCAGTTCACGCTGCAACAAGCCAGACGGATCACGCAGATTGCAAAAGCCAGGGGCCGGCGCACTTTTGCACATTGCAGCGGCGTAGCCGGCATCGACATCGCCTTGGCGGCGGGCATTGACTCCATCGAGCACGGCTTTTTCATTACACGCCAGCAGCTGCGCATCATGGCGGACCAGGGCGTATCCTGGGTGCCTACCTTTTCCCCCGTGCATTTCCAGTGGGCCAGACCAGAGTTAGCAGGTTGGAGCGCACAAACAGTGACAAAGCTGGAGCAGATACTGGATGGGCACCGCCAGCAGCTTGCGTACGCCTATGAGATCGGTGTGCCGGTACTGGTGGGTTCAGATGCCGGTAGCCCGGGCGTACGGCACGGGTACTCGTACGTTGAAGAGTTGATGCTGATGGTCGGTGCCGGCGTTCGGCTGGAACAAATTCTCCATTCTGCGACCGCATTGCCTCGACGTTTATGGGGATGCTCTGCCGCCAATATTGCCATTGGGTCAAGCGCGGACATGGTGTTGTTCGACAAGTCGCCATTTGATGACTTAGCCGCATTGCGACACGTTGCTGCAACGTACAAGGGTGGGAATCTCCAAATAGTTTCAGCCTGAGTGAAACGTCAATCTTGAAAGGAAGAACCAGTGGATGATCATGAAAAGCTGTTTGCGGCGATCTGCAATGGCGACAGAAATACGGTGGTGCGAATCGTCCAGTCGGTGGTGGATGGCGCAGGAGATGTCGGACAGTTGCTCAAAACGACCATGATTCCCGCAATGGGTGAGGTGGGCGAACGGTTTTCACGCAATGAGATTTTCGTTCCCGAGATGTTGGTGGCGGCGCGTGCCATGCAGGGTGGGTTGAACATCATTGAGCCTATCCTGGCAAACGCTGGTCACGTGTCCCTTGGCAGAGTGAGCATCGGATCCGTGAAGGGCGATCTTCACGATATTGGTAAGAATCTGGTTGCCATGATGTTGAAAGGGGCTGGGTTCACGGTGGAAGACCTGGGTGTTGATGTGGACGTCGAGGACTTCGAGCAGGCAGTACAACGTGGTGCCCAGGTGCTGTGCCTGAGCGCCTTGCTAACCACCACAAAAGACGAGATGCGTGTGGTGATCGATCATTTCCAGGGTCGCACAGATGTGAAGATCGTGGTTGGTGGCGCTGTGATTACACGGGAATACGCGGATGAAATCGGCGCCGATGATTTTGGCGCCGACGCTACCGATGCAGTGCGTGCGGTGAAGCGATGCCTTGGACTTGAAGGCTAGGTGATCGCGGCTGCTCCCCAACCTTGCTCGCCAGGGGCCTACGATTGTGACGATCTTTGTTAAGGTCAGGCAGCGCCACATCGAGCTGGCGAACCCGGAAGGCAAGTTCATCGCGGACTTACTGGCGGTGTCAGGAATTGCCTTAAACCAGCACTGTGGCGGCATGGGCCGATGTGGTGGTTGCACCATCGTTCTGGAGCAAGGAGAGTTTGTTGTGGCCGGCAAACGACTGATGCCGACTGAAAATCGCTACCGGAGTGTGCGCGCTTGCAAGACGTTGGCGAGCAGCGAAAACTGTGTGATCCGGATACCGGCGCGTTCGCTGCTGGAGCGAAACCTATCGGGAGAGGTTGATTTTGAAATCGGCTCTTTTCAAGTCGATTCGCGGTTTAAAAAGGTTGTCATCACGGTGCCGCCACCGCGGCTGTCTGACCATCGTTCAGATCAAGAGCGTATGGTTGGAGCGCTACGCCATGTCACAGGTCTGCCCGCTATCGGGGTGCCGTTCAACATCACCCAAGATCTCTCCAGGGCGCTGCACAGCGGCGCCAAGAAGCTGACTGCTACCCTATTCAAGGACGGTACTCAATGGCGAATGGTCGCATTGCAGGGAGGCGACTGTGGTGAAACTGTCTATGGACTGGCATTGGACGTTGGCACCACAACGGTGGCAGGTATTCTGGTTGATCTCGCCAGTGGCACGATTCTGCGACGAGCCACACGCCCAAATCAGCAGTTGGTCATCGCCGACGATGTGGCTTCACGCATATCGGCGGCCAAGTCGGACCACGACGTTGAGCGGATGCGCAAACTCGTGGTGGAGGACAGCATCAACGCCATCATCGAAATCTTGTCTCATGAGCAGGGAATCCAGCCTGAGGAGGTATGTCATTTTTCCGTGGCCGGAAACACGGTGATGACGCATCTGATGCTGGGGCTGCACGTCACAAGCATTGGCCGTCTGCCGTTCAATATGTTGCTGAGGCACCCAAGCGCGCTGACGGTTGGCCAGCTGGGCATCCGCGGAAATCATCAGGCGCCGGTGACGATCATCCCGGCCATCGCTGGGTATGTGGGTGGCGACATCACAGCGGACATCTATGCGGCAGCCTTGCTAGGCAAGCCGGATGGCACATTGATGATTGATGTGGGAACCAACTGTGAGATGGTACTCAAGCAGGGTTCTGAGCTCCTGTGCTGTGCCACTCCGGCCGGACCGGCGTTTGAAGGCGCTGGGTTGCTACATGGATGCCGCGCATCTGAGGGTGCGATTGCGCATATTGTCATTGGAGAGGGCCTAGACATCCAGATTACATGTGTCGGAGATCGTGCCCCGACCGGGATTTGTGGCTCTGCGATCATCGATTTCATTGCCGCAGGGCGTCGGTGCGGATTGATAAACAGGGCTGGACGCATGGACGTGGCTTTGTTGAAGCGCTGGCGACGGTATTCACGTGTGGACCAGGCAGGCGATGGCATCCATGCTTGCGTGATCGTGCCTGCCGACTCAAGACACGAACAATCAGAAATCCTGATCACTGAGGCAGACATTGCTGAGATATTGCAGGCGAAAGCCGCCATCTTTGCCGGTATCAAGACACTGCTTGCACAGCACCGTCTGCATCCCGACGACCTAGTACAGCTCATATTGGCAGGAGGCTTTGCCAGACATATTGACATCGACAACGCAATTTGCATCGGCCTGTTACCTGACTTGCCGAGAGACCGATTCAAGGTGATCGGAAATGCTGCACTGGCTGGGGCCTACCTGGTATTGGTCGATGGCCGAGCCGAAGAGGCTATGCACGCATTACATACCCGCCCGCAGGTGATAGAGCTGAATCTGGTCCCCGGTTTCGAGTCCGACTTCGTTGACAGTCTGTTCTTGCCAGCGACCGATGGTCACGGGAGCGCCGAGGCATCCGGATCGCCAGCAGTGGACCGCAATGTCGCATGCGCGCCACCGTGGTGGTTGTCATCAGGTTGAGAAATATCAAGCTATTGATTCAGCGCTACCGTTTTTGCATTCGAATGCGATTTACGATGAATGCGCATTCAAAAAAACTGGTCACACATGAAAATGACACCTAGAGAAAACTTCCATGCGGCGATGAGCCATCGGGAACCAGAACGATTACTGGTCGATCTGGGTAAACACATCGGCTCCATCCATAAAAAGGCTTACCGACGGTTAAAGGATTATCTCGTCGATGTGCCCATGCACAACGAAGAAAGAATACTTGACCGCATGGCTCAGACCGTAATCCCGGATGAGGCCTTGCTGCAACGGCTAGGGATCGACTTTCGTTGGGTTGTGCCCCATTGGGTGCAGGTGAAGCCGCGCGTCGGTGTGGATGGGTACATCGATATGTGGGGTGTGCCGTATCGCGCCACGGCAGATCAGGATCACTACGCGGTGGACGGGGCTCCATTGAAAAAGGCAACCGTCAAGGACTTGGATGATTTCCCATGGCCGAACCCGCATGATCCAGACCAATTCAAAGGCCTGCGTGAGCAGGCAAAGTACCTTTTTGAAAATACTGGTTATGTGATTGGCGCAGACGCCATCAAAGCGGGTCCACTAATGAGTGCCTTGCAGATGCGGGGTTACGAGCAGTTCTTCATGGACATGGTGCTCGACGTCGAATTTGCAGATGCCTTGCTTGACCGCATTACATGGACCCTGAAGGAGATGTGGACACGCTATCTGAATGAGGTGGGTCCTTACGTTCAACTCGCCTATGTCACTGATGATCTGGGCACGCAGACCTCTCTGCTCATGTCGCCGACATTGTTCCGCCAAAGAATCAAGCCGAAAATGAAGGAGTTGCACGACCACATCAAGAGCTTGGCTGACGTCAAGTTGATGATGCATACCGATGGGGCTGTATTGCCCATCATCGACGACCTCATCGATATAAACGTTGACATTCTGAACCCGGTGCAGACATCGACCCAAGGGATGGGCGATACGTTGGCGCTGAAAGAAAAATTTGGTGACAGACTCTGTTTCCATGGCGCCATCGATGTGCAACAGATGCTGCCTAATGCCAGCCCTGAAGAACTACGGTGGGAAGTGGCTAAGCGTATACAGGATCTTGGCCGTCACGGTGGCTACATCATCGCGCCGTGCCACAACATTGGCCATGACATTGCGCCCGAGAATGTGGTCGCGCTTTTCGATCTGGCTCGCGAGTTGGGTCGCTACCCACTGCAGCTTGATGCGGTGGTTGCCACCGATCAATCCTACTTCGCACGGCACAAATAGCGTCGCTTGCTATCCCTTATCTCTGGAGATATGTTATGCCAGCATCGAGAATCTTGACGCCGGACTACGCTCGCAATATGCGCATCGTCGGTCATTCAGACCAAGGCGGCCGTTCAGACGGCGTACAAGTCATGGTTAGCGGCGGCTACGCCTATGTTGGACATGTATTTTCCGGTGGTTTTTCCATTATTGATGTACGTACGCCGGCCAACCCCGTATTCGTAAAACATGTGCCGCAGCCCGCGAGGACTTGGAGTCAACACCTCCAGACGCATGGGGATCTTTTATTGGTCGTCAATATGAAGGACATGCTGCAGGATCAAAACGTTGAAGCGGGAGACTACTACTCTGGCTCGATCGGTAATAAGGTGGATATTTCCGGAGCGGACAATAGCTTCTCGGCTGGTATGCGAGTGTTCGACATCAAGGACCGTGCAAACCCTCGAGAGATTGGATTCATGGCTTTGTCAGGACTCGGTGTGCACCGGATCTGGTACGCCGGAGGCCGTTGGGCTTACATCTCGGCGCTACCACCAGGATTTACGGATGACATCTTCATGATCGTTGATATGGCAGATCCGACTCGACCAGAGCCGGTCAGCCGCCTTTGGCTTTCAGGCATGAATGCGGCTGCCGGCGAGATACCTACGTGGGACCCCAAGTACCGCTACGCATTGCACCATGCCATCGTCAAAGGCGACCTGGCCTGTGGCGCATGGCGGGACGGCGGAGTGACAACGATCGACGTCAGCGATCCACACCATCCGAGGTTGCTTGCACATCGGAATTTTGCGCCGCCTTTTGCCGGTGGTACCCACAACGCGCTGCCACTTCCCGACCGAAATTTGCTCGTGGTGGTGGAGGAGGCCGTGTCTGACCACTGTGAAGACGGGATCAAGCGGAATTGGGTGTTTGACATCAGGGAGCCTGCCAACCCGGTCAGTATTTCAACCTTGCCGATTCCTGCGGAGGTTGATTACGCAAAAAAAGGGGGTCAATTTGGACCCCATAACATTCACGAAAATCGTCCCGAAAGCTACCAGAGCTCAGACACCCTCTTTGTTACTTATCAGAACGCAGGCCTGCGGGTCTACGATATCCGGGATCCTTTCCGTCCGATTGAAGTCGCCGCTTTGGTGCCACCCTCGCCAACGACGATGATGGATTACCGTCCGAACCGGCCACAGGTCATCGACACCACAGACGTCTTTGTTGATGAAAATGGTTTGATCTACTGCACCGATTCGAACGCCGGCCTCTACATCCTGGCGTTGGATGGAGTGGCGTTGTGAAACGGGTTCTGGTGATGGGGAAAATCCATCCGGCAGCATCGAAGGTGCTTGACGATTACGGCGACCTGTGCATTGACGTGATTCTCGATCCGGGCGCAGCGATTCCGGTGGACATGGTGGTGCAATCCGACGCTTTGCTGATCCGATACGGCGTACTGACTGCTGAGCACATTCGGTGCGCGACAAAGCTCTGTGTGGTGTCCCGACATGGTGTGGGTTGCGACAACCTGCCGGTGGAGGCTTTGTCGGCGCGGGGGATCCCCGTGACGACTGTTGGTCCGGTGACAGCCGTCTCCGTTGCCGAGCAAACCATGGCGATGCTGTTGAGCCTGTTGAAAAGAGTCGAGGAATACGACCATGCCGTGCGCACAGGAGACTGGCCCATTCGCGACAGTTTAGCCATCTCGGACTTGGCCGGCAAGACATTGCTTTTGCTGGGCTTCGGTCGTATAGGCAGGGAGGTCGCCAAACGAGCCCGCGCTTTTGACATGGAGGTCTTGATCTACGATCCATTTGTGTCGCATGATGCGGCGCTCGCATCGGGTGTTGTCAAAGTCGATGCTTGGCATGCCGTGTTGGGCTCGGTTGATGTGGTCAGCGTCCATCTCCCACTTGGGCCTGCAACCCGAAACATCATCGATGCCGACGTATTGGTTGCCATGAAACCAACCGCGATCCTGTTAAATGCGGCGCGTGGCGGTCTGGTCGATGAGGGTGCGCTTTACCAGGCTTTGAGCGGCCGGATGGCTGCAGGCGGAGCGGGCATCGACACCTTTGCAGTTGAGCCGCCTCAGCTGGATGCCCCTCTTTTGCAGCTGCGAAATGTTGTGCTCAGTCCGCACAGTGCGGCATTGACGGCTGAGGCCGCCAGGCGCATGGGGCTGGTGGCTGCCCATAATGTGATTGCTGGCCTGGAAGGCCGGTTAGACCCGGAGCTGGTGTTCAACCGAGCAGCGCTGGAGCAGCGCGCCATGGCAGTGCCAATGTGACGCTGACCTGAGGCTATCGCTGTGAACACCCAAATACCGACCGAAGTTTATTTGACCTTCCTGGATCGAACGATCCCGGCGCACTGGCATTACCACGCGCTACTGATGAGTGCGGCTTGGTTTGTTTTGGTGCCGGCTGGGATCATTGCGGTTCGATTCTTCAAGGCTGCGCCGCGTCCTTTTGGGTTGGACAAGACTGGCATTGGCAGTTTCCATCCCAAGCTATTGTGCTGGACACTTCACTACATTTTTTTGTACTTGGCGATTGGCCTGGCACTCCTCGGGTTTGTCGTGGCGGTCGTTGTCAGCCGTGGCTTCAGCGGATCAATGCATGCGCTGTGGGGAATTGCCGCAACCCTGCTTGGCTGCTTGCAGATCATCTCGGCATGGAATCGAGGGACACACGGTGGTAAGTATGGCGCCGGCGCTGACCCCAACGATCCGAAAACGTGGGGGGGCGACCATTTCGATATGACGCCACGCCGGCGATGGTTCGAGGCTTACCACAAGACCGCTGGGTATTTTTCTCTGACCCTCGCCTTGGGCGCGGTAGCCAGCGGCTTGATGCAGTACTGGGTGTCCTCGGTTGCTATTGGTTTAGGCCTTGCATGGCTGGGTCTGCTCGTCACCTTTGTCACGCTTGAGGGTAAAGGCTTTCGGCGCGACACGTACCACTCTGTGTATGGCACACATCCAGATCTGCCATTTAACAGGCGCCGAGAAGGTCAATGAATATCGCTCGTCCATGCTGTGGCGGCCGATGTGGTCGCCGAAGCAGCTTAGATCGATCAAATTGCGGCAGAAGAGTCGCTCAATACTTGTCAGCTAGGAGCCATCGATGCAAACCACCCTACACCTTGCGCCTGAGCAGTTTACGCATCGTGAAATCCTGCTCGCAGACCGTGGAGAGTTGAGCGCCAGCGTCTTCCGGTTTGACAGCGGGGTCTGCGCGCTACGCCTGAAAAACGGCCTGGGGGAGCTGGTCCTGCTTCCGTACCAAGGACAGCAGATTTGGGACGCTCGCATGCGCGGACGGCGCCTGACGATGACATCGATGTTCGACCAGCCTGTGCCGACGCGTGATTTTTTGGCAAGTTACGGTGGCTTCCTGCTGCACTGTGGTGCGACGGCCATGGGCGTCCCTGGGGCGGACGACAGGCATCCGCTGCACGGTGAACTCCATAGCGCGCCATACCAGTCTGCAGCCCTTGTCATGGGAACTGATGCCAATGGAGATTACATCGGACTAACCGGCAATTACCGCCACACGCAGGCGTTCAATTTCAACTATGTTGCGACGCCCTTGGTCAAACTCTACGCTAGGACGTCCGTTTTTTCCGTTTCGATGACGATTCACAACATGAAGGCGAGCACGATGCCGTTGATGTTGCTTGAACATGTCAATTTTGTACCGATCGACGGTGGGCGATTGGTCCAAAGCGCATTGTGCAGTCCTGCGACCATGCGCGTGCATGGGAACGTCCCTTCATTCATGGAAGTACCCGCTGGTTACCGTGAATTCGCACGCTTAATCGCTGAGCAACCGCAACGGCATCTGATCTTTGGGCAGGGGCAAGTCTACGATCCTGAAATTGTGCTGTTTGTCAGTTATCTGGCCGACGAAAGCGGTTGGGCCCGAACACTTCAAGTGCACCCAGACGGCAGTTCCGACCTGCTGCGTCACCGGCCCTCGCAACTGGATCACTGCGTACGTTGGATCTGCCGTAGCGCTGATCAGGATGCATTTGGTATTGAACCATGTACGGCGGAGGTGGAAGGGTTCAGCGCCGAAAAGGCCAAGGGCAATGTCCGCTACCTACCTGGTGGCAGTTCGTTCACGAGCGAGCTTGAAATCGGGGTTCTCGATGCCGACGAAACTCGTCACGAGGAAGTGCTGATTGAGGCGGCTCTGATCGGCCATCAATAGCCCGCCACGACAGCAGCGTCCATGTCCTGTACGGCGGGCGCGTCAGGCGGGTTCGATGCGGGCTGACTTTCGCACGATGAGCTCACCTGGCAGGAGGATCACATGGGGCGGCAATTCCTTGTTCTCAATGCGTTCGATCAGTAATTGAACGCATTGGCGGGCCAGTTCCTGTGTGGGTTGGCGGACCGTGGTCAGTTGGTAGGGCGGGCGGCAAGCACTGCTGACGTCGTCAAATCCAATCACTGAGAAGTCATCGGGTACTGATTTCCCGCGGTCGAAGCGCGCCGCGTCCATCGCACCAAATGCCATCACGTCGTTTGCGCATACCACGGCCGTCAAGGGCCGGCCGCTGTCAATCAGCGACAGCATGCAGTCACGCCCTGACTCGTAGCCGAAATCACCCATGGCTATTGCTACATCTGCAACGCCGAGTTCCTGCAGCCGCCCGACCAGACCGATCTGGCGCTGGATCGACACTGGGGCTGCGGCGCCACCGGCAATGAAGGCGAAGTGGCGATGCCCGCTTCGGTAAAGACGGTCTGCAATGTCACGTGTCGCGTTGACATGATCGCAGCCGACGCTGCAGGCATTGCCACCCGCCGCAACGCGGTTGTAGACCACCACCGGTATTCTGAGCTGGTTGCAACGAAGGATCTGCTCCTGCGGCAGCGTCGTGCACGCGATGACGCCGTCAACTTGGTGTCTTAATACATTAGCGATCACATCGCCCGGGCCGGTTTCCTGAGTGATCGAAAACAGCAACAGATGCAGTCCACATCGCATCAGCTCGACGTTCAATTGCATCAGAATATCTGGCGTGTGTCGGGCCGATGTCTCGGTCACGAGCACCGCGACGATGTTGGAGCGACGCATGGCGAGGGATCGCGCAATGGCATTTGGAGCGTAGTTGAGTTCGGTTGCAGCTGCCAGGACTTTTTGTCGGGTCTTGTCCGATATGGAGGCGCCGGATTCGAAACAGCGCGACACAGCGGATTGGGACACGCCAGCCAGCCGCGCCACATCGTAAGACGTAGAGGAGCGGAGCTTCGACGAATTGGCTGGGGCGCGCGTTGTGTTTTTTGCCATCGCTGACAAGCATACGGCATTCAGTGGCTCGACGTCCATCTCGGTCGCCATCTATTTGCATTCGCATGCAAGGTGGGCTAATATCTGTGCGTCGGCAGCAATATCGAGTCGGCATTTCCCCAGCGGCATGAACCCTGGGGCTGTGCGTTAGCAATTTTTTTCAGGAAATACCATGGCTGGCGTCGAGTTCGGAAAAATTGCGAAGCGCTGGGGCGACTTTATTGTCCAGTGCGCCATGGGCGACATGGTCGGGACACGGTTTGACGCAGCGCGCTCTGAGCTATTCGGCCCAGTGACTGATGCGGGCATCCCTAAATGACACGCCCAACCTTGGTCATGATCCCCGGAACCTTGTGCGATGAGCGCGTGTTTCGCCGACAAAAACGGGCGTTGCGCGGACTGGCAGAGGTGGTTGTCCTTGACTATCGCAAGCTTGATCGCCTGGATGCGTGGGCGCCTCAGGTGCTGCGTAGCTTGCCACCGCGCTTTTCGGTCGCGGGGTTCTCGCTGGGTGGCTTGTGGGCGCTTGAGTTGCTGCGTCTCGCGCCCGAACGCATTGAGCGACTGGCCATGATTGCCAGCAATGCGCAGGCGGCCAATGCGCCCGGAAAACGAAAAAGCGAGCACTTGCGACATTTGTGGTGCGAGCGGGGTCCGAGCGCAGTGGCACGACAGGTGAAACCCGCCTATTTCCATCATGAACGCTGTCGGCGACAACACGCCTCGCTGGTCCACGACATGGCGATCAAGACATCCCGCAAGGCGGCCTTTGCTGAGTTCGCTTGGGCTGCAACGCGACCCGACGGCCGTGCGGCCCTGAGCAGCTTTGGTGGCGGCTTGCTGCTGGTGAGTGGCGCCAAGGACCGCCTGTGCCCACCGCTTTGGCAACGCGCCATGCTTGCAGCGCAACCCCGGGCCACTTGGCTCGAACTGCCGCGTGTCGGCCACTTCATTCCGCTGGAGGCCGGCGGGCGTCTCAACCAGGCCCTGATCGGCTGGATGCGGAGCTGACGTCATCATCCCCCCCCACTTGTACCAAAAACCGGACCACCCCATGTTGACCGAAGAGCAAATCCGCGACCGTTTCATTCCCTTCAGCAGCCTGCGCTACAGCACGGAGGCCTTCATTGACTACC
>CAJAXU010000646.1 GCA_903948045.1 uncultured beta proteobacterium
CGCAGCGGTGCCACCGGCAGGCCCAGGCTGTGCGCTGTGGCCTCGCCCAGGCTCAGGCCGTCCAGCACTCGGCCCAGCAGCCAGGCCGCCAGCACGCACAGCCACCACACCAATGTCATCAGCGCCAGCGAGGTCCAGCCGACAAAGCTGGTCGAGCCCAGCATGAAGGCCTGCATCGCCTGCAGAGAGTCGGGCGACAGCAGCAGCACCAGCTGTGTCAGCGCGCCCAGCACCACCCCCACCACCACACCGGCCAGCAGCAGGCGCAGCGTGTGCTGCACGCCGCGTGACAGCGCCAGCGTCAGCAGCACGGCCAGCACCGCCCCGCCAAAGGCGGCGCCGGTCAGGCCGAGGCGCACCAGCACGCTGCTGGAAAACACGCTCACCACCGGCCCGCCGTTCATCATGCTGGCGCCCAGCATGCCGGCGTTGCCGCCCAGCGCCGCCAGCGCCAACGCCACGCCCAGGGAGGCGCCCGAGGCACTGCCCAGCAGATAGGGGTCAGCCAGCGGGTTGCGAAACAGGCCCTGCGCCACCGCACCGGCCAGGCCCAGCAGGGCACCGGCCACCCAGGCGCCCAGGGTGCGCGGCAAGCGGATCTCGCCGACGATTTGGCGTGCCATGGCGGTTTGCTCGGGGTCTTGCAGCGGCGCCAGCAGGGGCCCGAGCAGGTTCTCCAAACCGGTGCTGCCCACGCACACGCCCAGGGCCGCCAGCACCAGGCTGATCAGCAGCAGCAGCCCCGCCAAATAGGAAGGGCGCAGGTTCAAGGCCGAGCCCCCGCTACGGCCAGCTGAGGCGCCTTGTCGGTCAGGCATTGCGCCATCAGCCGGGCAGCCTCGGCCATGCGCGGGCCGGGCCGCACCAGCACGTTGGCCTGTTCGGCCGGAAACACGCAGACCCGGCGCTCGCGCACGGCGCGGATGCTGTGCCAGCCCGGCCGCTGGGTCAGGCCATCGGCACTGCCCTGCCCGACCATGATCAGGTCCGGGTTGGCGCGCACGATGTACTCGGGGTTGAGCTTGGGGAAAGGGCCGAGCTTGGCCGGCACGATGTTTTTCACGCCCAGGCGGGTCAGGGTCTCGCCGATGAACGAAGCCTCGCTAGCGGCGTACGGGCCCTGGTTCACCTCAAAATAGACCCGGGTGCTGTGCAGGCGCGCCGGCAGCGACTGGGCCGCCGCCGACACCCCGGCATCAATTGCACGCCAGACGCGCTGCGCATCGGGCACCTCCAGCAGCTGGCCCAGCTTGAGCATCACGCGCTGCACATCGGCATGGGTCTTGGGCTCCAGCGCCACTACCTTGAGGCCCAACGCCTCCAGCCGCTCACCGGCGCGCGACGACTTGGCCATCAGCACCACATCGGGCTTCAGCGCCACAATGGCCTCAATGTTCGGGTCCAGCCCGCCGCCTACCTGGGGCAATTTCTGCAGGCTGGCCGGGTAATTGGAATAACGGTCCACCCCCACCAGCCGGCCGCAGTGGCCCAGCTCGCACACCGTCTCGGCCAGCGAGGGCAGCAGGCTGACAATGCGTTGCGGCGCCTGCGCAAAATTCAGCGTCACGCCCCGGTCGTCCGTCACCTGCAAGGCCTGTGCTGCGCTGGCACCCAGCCAGAGCAGCGCCAGCAAGCCGCGCCAGAATGTTGGTATCGGCATCAGGCGGGCGCCTTCAAGGTGAGCGGCAGGCCGGCCGCCATCAGGGTCACACGCGCGCACACCTCTGCCACCTGCTGGTTGAGCCGGCCCAGGGCATCGACAAAGGCGCGCACCTCGGCGCCCATCGGGATCACGCCCAGCCCGATCTCGTTGCCCACCAGCACCAGCGGCCCGGGCGCGGCCATGATTGCTTCCAAAAGTAGAGCAACAGGCTCAATACTGGCGTGGCCTACAGCCTGATTTGACTCGGAATTCGACATCGCCACCGGGTGCATCGGCATTCGCCAGTTGGTGAGCCAAAGCGTCAGGCAATCCACCACCAGCAACGTGTCAGGCTGGCTGTGCGCCTGAATCGCCTGAGCCAGCGCCAGCGGCTCCTCCACGGTGCGCAGGCCCGGTACGCGCACCGCCCGGTCGGCCTGGTGGCGCGCAATGCGTGCCGCCATTTCGGCGTCCCAGGGCTGAGCTGTGGCAATCAGCACCGCCTGACGGGTGTCGTCACCCGAGAGCCAGTCGCGCGCCAGCAGCTCGGCCCGGCGCGACTTGCCACTTTTCTGGCCGCCCAGGATCAGCTCGCTGCGCGCTGTCACGGTCAGGCCGGCGGCAGTCCTCATGATTTGAAGGCGCCGGCCAGGTCGGCGTCCATCCAGCGCAGAAAAAGCTGGTGCATTTTGGCGACCCCGTCGGTCAGCGCCGCTGGGCCGGGCTGCAGGATGTCGGGCGACTTGATTTCAAACAGCTGCTGGTGGCGCACAGCAGGCACGTCCTGCCAGCCCGCCCGCGCCGCCACGTTTTCTGGCCGAAATTTCTTGCCGCACCAGGAGCCCAGAATGATGTCGGGCTGGCGCTGCACGATCTCGGCGCCGTCGGCAATGATGCGCTGCTTGCCCAGCGACTGCTGGGCAAGCTCGGGAAAACAATCGTCGCCACCGGCGATGCCCATCAGCTCCGACACCCAGCGAATCGCGCTGATGTGCGGCGTGTCCCACTCCTCAAAAAACACCCTGGGCCGGCGCGCGCCAGCGGCGAGCCGCGCCGCCACCGCGGCCTGCACGGCACGCAGGTCGGTCTGGATCGCTTCGATGCGCTGCAGGCCCTGCGCCGCTTGGCCCACCATGGCCGCCAACTGAAACATCATGGCAAATATCTCGGCCACGCTGCGCTGGTTGAAG
>CAJAXU010000647.1 GCA_903948045.1 uncultured beta proteobacterium
CGCCACCCGCCAGCAGCAAGAACGCGGCGAGTAGCGCCGAGGCCAGCACCACCCGCAGCAAAAACAGCCCCCAGCCCGGCGACGGCCGATAACTGCCACGGCGCCTCAGGCCCAGCAGCAACCACAGCGCATTGATCAGAGCGCCCAGGCCGATGGCCAACGCCAAGCCCGCATGCTGCAGCAGTGGCACCAGCGCCAGGTTGAACAGCTGCGTGATGACCAGCACCACAACGGCAATCTTGACCGGGGTCCGGATGTCTTGGCTGGCGTAAAAGCCCGGCGCCAGCACCTTGATGGCCACCAGCCCGAGCAAGCCGACGCCATAGCCCATCAGCGCAGTGGTGGTCTGGGCCACATCCCGCTCGGTAAAGGCGCCATAGTGGTACAACACAGACACCAATGGTTTGGAGAAAGTCAACAGCGCCACGGCACAGGGCAGTGCCAGCAGAACCACCAAACGCAAACCCCAGTCCAGCATGGCCGAATACCGATCCGCGTCCTGCGCAGCGCGGGCTGCCGCTAGCTGTGGCGTCAACACCACACCCAGGGCCACGCCCAGCAACGCGGTCGGGAATTCCATCAAGCGGTCGGCGTAAGTGAGCCAGCTGACGCTACCAGGCGCCAGGTGCGAGGCAATCTGTGTGTTGATCAGCAGCGAAATCTGCGCCACGCTCACGCCCAGCAGCGCCGGCGCCATTAGCCGGCCGATGCGACGGGTGCCCGGGTCGGCCCAGGCTTGACGCAGTGCTGACCAGCCCAAGCCGATGCGCGGCAGCAGTCCGAGCCGGCGCAGGCCCCAAATCTGCGCCCCGAGCTGCAACAGGCCGCCCAGCATCACGCCAGCAGTCAGGGCATAAATCGGCTCAAGCCCATGACGAGCAAACCACGGCGAACCCCAGACCATGGCGCCGATCATCGACAGGTTCAGCAGCACCGGTGTGGCTGCCGGCAGGGCAAAACGCTTCCAGGTGTTGAGCACGCCGGCCGCCAGTGCCACCAGCGACATGAAGGCAATGTAGGGAAACATCCAGCGTGTCATGAACACCGCCGCCTCAAAGCCGCGCGGCGACTGCTGCAGGCCGCTGGCCATGGCCCAGACCAAAATTGGTGCGCCCGCGACACCCAGCACACAGGTCAGCAGCAAGGCCCAGGCCAGCAGCGTGGCGACCCGGTCCACCAGCAGGTGGGTGGCGGCGTCGCCATGCTGCTGCTTGCTGGCCGCCAGCACCGGCACAAAGGCCTGGCTGAAGGCGCCCTCGGCAAACAGACGCCGGAACAGGTTGGGGATGCGAAACGCGACGTTGAAAGCGTCGGTCATGGCGCTGGCCCCAAACATCGAGGCCATGAGCAGCTCGCGTCCCAGCCCGGTGATGCGAGAGGCCAGGGTCAGCAGGGAAACAGTGGACGCAGATTTGAAGAGACTCACCCGCTCAGTGTAGCCCCTGCTAGAATCGTGAGCTTTGCTGGCATCATCCTCAGACACAAGGAACTACTTATATGGCATCTGGAAAACCCAAGAAAAAGAACCCGCGCCTGGCGTCGGGCCGCAAACGCGTCCGTCAGGACATCAAGATCAACGCAGCCAACACCTCGCTGCGCTCACAGTACCGCACTGCGGTGAAGAACGTCGAGAAAGCCGTGCTGGCTGGCGACAAGACCAAGGCCACTGAGGCCTTTGGCAAGATGCAAGCGGTGGTAGACACCGTGGCCGATAAGGGCATCTTCCATAAAAACAAGGCAGCTCGCGACAAGAGCCGCCTGTCGACCAAGGTGAAAGCCCTGGCCACCAAAGCCGCCTGATTCCAGGCGCTTCGCACGAATCCCCCTAACCGGGGCTTCGCCGTTTGAACGGGGTGCGCTGCCAGCAAAAGCAAAAGAGCCGTCTTCATGACGGCTTTTTTGTTTGTGTTTCGTATCATCATGCCCATTGCGCTGCCCCGGCAGCAAGCCTTCAACTCTCATCTTGCTGACATAACATGAACATCGGACTTTCGGTTACCCGGATCACCCAACGCGCACCGCACAGCCTGGCGCTGTTCGACGGCGAGCGCACCATGGACTACGCCACCCTGGACCAGCGCAGCAACCGCCTGGCCCATGCGCTGCGCACGGGCCACGCGTTCAACAAGGGCGAGCGCGTTGCGCTGCTGGTGCACAACTGCATGGAAGTGGTCGAGGTGCTGGTGGGGGTCAGCAAGGCGGCCATGGTCTATGTGGGTCTGAACTTTCGCATGACTGAGTCCGAGTTGGTCTCGGTGCTGGCGAACGCCGAGCCGCGCATGATCATCACCGAGCCGGAGTTCGAGGCCATGGCGCAACGTCTCGCCACCCTCCGCAACATCCCGGTGCTGGTGCTGGGGCCCGGTGGCAGCTACGAAGCCGCGCTGGCACAAGCCAGTGCCGCCTTTGCCCCGTGGGCCTACACCGCCTTCCCGCAAGACCACTTTGCCATCGTCTACACCAGCGGCACCACCGGTCTTCCTAAAGGAATTTTGTTCGATCATGCGGCAGCCATGCAACACGGCACGGTCGCCTGCCTGGAGTACGAGATCACCGCCAGCACGCGTTACCTGATCCAGATTCCGCACAATTCCTGCGTCAACATCACCATCGTGCCGACCCTGCTCGCCGGTGGTGCCGTGGGTTTTGCCGAGAGCCGTGGCTTCAGCGGCCCCAAGCTGTGCGAGACGGTCGAACGCCACCAGGTGACGCACACCTTCCTGGTGCCGACCATGCTGGCCACGCTGCTGGAGCAGGACCCGGGCGACTTTCCGCGCCGCCTGGCCTCGATCACCACCCTGGGCTACGGTTCCTCGCCGATCCCGGCCGAACGGCTGCGCACCCTGATCGCGAAATACGGTCCGATCTTCATTCAGCTCTACGGCATGGCCGAGATCGCTTCGATCGGCACGCTGCTGCGCAAGCAGGACCATGTGCATGCGCTCACCGACAAGCCGCAGCTGCTGGCTTCCTGCGGTCGGCCCTCATTTGCCACCACGGTGCGGCTGGTCGGCCCGGACGGCGCCGATGTCCCGGCCGGCGAAGCCGGTGAGATCATTTTTGGCGGGCCGCACACCATGCAGGGCTACTACCGGGAGCCTGAGCGCACCGTCAAGGCGCTGATCGATGGCTGGCTGCATTCAGGCGACGTGGGCCGCATCGACGACGAGGGCTACTGCTACATCGTCGACCGCATCAAGGACCTGATCATCCGCGGCGGCTACAACCTGGCGCCGAGCGAGGTCGAGACCGTGTTGTACACACATCCGGCGGTGCTGGATGCGGCGGTGGTGGGCGTCCCCGACGACAAGTGGGGCGAGGCGGTGCTGGCGGTGGTGGCGCTCAAGCCGGGGCGGTCGGCCACCGCCGACGAATTGTTGCAGCTGTGCCGCGCCTCCACGCTGTCGTCCATCAAGCAACCGGAGCGGGTGGACTTTATCGACGAGATGCCCCGCAACACGATTGGCAAGATCGACAAGAAGGCCGTGCGGGAGCCCTACTGGGCAGGGCGGCGTCAAATCTGACGCGCTTGTCCTTGAGGTCTTTGCCGCCTATGGTCCCACCTGCCCTACCCCGCTTTCAGCGTCGGCTGATCAGGCGCATGCTGTTGCTGCCCTTGCTGGACTTGGGGGTGGCCGGCATTTACATTGTTGTGACGGGTCGTGTGTCTGTGCTGCCCATGATTCTGGCCAACCTCGCGTTGTTCGCCTTGGCCACCTACGGCTTCTCTTTGTGGGCTTACCGACCCGTCCGCATGTTTGAGACATCCGGCTGCGGCAACGAACAGGCGGTACGCCGGATCGAACGCTTGCCGGCTCTCAGCGCCGGTGCTGCCGGGCTGCTGGTGATGCTGTTCAGCATCACCGCCTCCTCCTTGGGGGTGTACACCCCGCCACAGGCCGATCTGACGCAATTTTCCCAGGGTGAGATCGGGCTGGCGCTGGTGTTTTACGCCAGCGTGTACGCCGCGCTTTACAGCTACTTCGCATTTTTTGCGGTGAACGACCTCTGTATCTCGATGCGCCGCCACTGGCGGGATGCCCTGCAGTTCTCATCGCCGCAATTGGGCAGTGGCAGATGGCAGTCTTCCTCGCCATGGCGCGGCTTGCTGGCGCGCAGGCTCGCCGCCATCTTTGTGGTGATCGGCGTGTTGCCCTCTTTGCTGATCGGCATGGACCTCAGCGTGCTGGCGCCCATCCGTACCTTGCAAGGCTTGTCCGTGCCCAATGTGATCGCGCTGGATTTGCTGGCCACACTGTATGTTGTGCTGGCCTCGGTCTATTTTGTGAGCCGCAGTTTGCTGGTACCGGTGCGCGAGCTCTTCGCCGCGCAGGACGCGGTGCGCCGGGGCGATCTCGACCACCACGCCGCCGTCCTGGCCAATGACGAACTGGGCGAGGTGGCGGCGCGCTTCAACACCATGGTCGGTGCACTGCGCGAGCGCGAACTGATGAAAGGCGCGCTGCAACGCTACCTCAGCCCCACGGTGGCCAATGAACTCATTGCCTCGGGTGGCGTGATTGCCACGCGCTCGGTGGATGCCACCGTGATGTTCACTGACATTGAAGCATTCACCAGCCTGTCGGAAACCCTGTCGCCACAGGAAACAGCAGACCTGCTCAGTGCCTATTTCTCGACCGTCACCGCGCTGATCCATGAGGTGGGCGGTACCGTCAACAACTTTGTGGGGGATGCGGTCGTGGCCGTGTTCAATGTGCCGGCTCCGCTGGATGACCATGCACATGCCGCAGTTCGCGCCGCTGTCGCGATTCAAGGCGCGCTCGCCCACAAAAAGTTCATGCTGGCAGGCGGCCGCGAGGTCGCACTGCCGACGCGCATCGGTATCAATACTGGCCCGGTCTGCGCCGGCTCCATCGGCTCTGCCCAGCGCCAGGGCTACACCATGTATGGCGATGCGGTCAATTTGGCAGCGCGCATTGAACCGCTGAACAAGCGCTTGGGGACACGGATTCTGGTGTCAGCCGCAACCCGTGACACCGCGCTGCAACAGGGCTTCCCGGACCGGTTTGTCTGTCATGACTCGATGACCGTGGCGGGACGACAGGAACCGGTGACGCTGTACTCGCTGGCTGTCTGATACGGCCGGGAAGTCGCGCTTGGGTCAGCGCGAGGCGGCCTGGAGTGCCGCCGTGTAGGGGTGGGTGCGTCGTTCGGCAAACCCGTCCACCAACAGGCCCACGCCGGCAAACAACACCAGGGCGATGCCCAGCCCCTGCGTGAAATCAGCGCGCGTTGCAAAGCGCAGCGCGAGCCCGCCGATGCCAAAAACCCCCCACATGACCAGGTAGATGTGCCAGGCACCATTGACCTTGCTCATGCGCTGAACCTCGGCGCTTCGGGCCGCCTCGGGCTCGGCTTTCACGGCCGTCTGCAACTGGACCAGCTGGGCCGGGGTCCGGTAGCCTACCACCGCGCCGATGGTGGTCATCAGCAAGCCCATCAGCAGGAACGGAATGGCCACACCCCGGGCAAAGCCATCGCCACCATCGACGACCAGCCAGGCGCCGAATACCAGACTCAGCAGCCCGATGGGCAGGATAAAGACCAGCGCCTCGATTTTTTCGCCCTGAAAATACACCAGCATGGCTTCGAGCAATTTCACAGTGGCGTCACTTGGGTTCATGGTGTCTCCGATCAAGAAAAGGATGGTTGGTAAGGATGGCCGGGCAGGGCTAGGCCGACGTCGTTGGCCGATGCCGCACCTGGTCTGGCGATTGGCCGGTCCAGTCACGAAAGGCTCGGTAGAACGAATTGGGCTCCTCAAAGCCCAGCAGAAACGAAATTTCAGCGGCGGGCAGCCTGGTGTTGTGCAAGTAATGGGTGGCCAATGCCGCGCGGGTGTCTTGAAGCACCTTCATGTACGTGGTGCCCTCGGCCTCCAACTGCCGCTGTAGGGTTCTTTTGCTCAGGGCCAATTTGCTGGCAACCAGATCGGCGGCGATCAGCCCGCTCGGCAGCGCCTCCAGCAGGATCGCCCGGACCCGCTCGCTCAAGGACACTGAATCATCCAACTCGGCCAGGCGTGTGCGCAGTTCGGGTTCAAAGGTGGTCCAGAGCCCTTCGTTGGAAGTCAAAAACGGGCGCAAGGCGTCGACCTGGCGGAAGGTGAGGTGATGTCCCTCGCCGCGTTCCACGCCAACGCCGAAAAACTCAGCGTATGCGTCCTGCTCTTTGGGCGGTAGGTCGGTCACGACACGCAACGGGCAGATCCGCTCACGGCTGCCGATCCGGGCCAAAGCCACGAAAAACAACAGCTCTGTTAGCACCAGGGACTGGGGTGGCTGCAAGGAACTGTCCAGCCACACCAGACTGAGGGTGACGGTGCTGCCGGCTTGCCGCAGATCGAGCCGCATGGGGGCCACCAGTGCCTTGTAACGGGCGATTCGATGCACCGCCACCAGAAAATTCGGGCTGCACAGTGCCGCGAACAGTGGTGGTGAAAATGACTCGCTCCGGATGGCCTGGCAGAGGCGCAGCGGAAACAGAGGGTCATTCAATTCGCGGCCCATACCGTCCCAAAAACGGTAAAAGTCCGCTGAGTTCAAGCGCACGCCTGGCTGCGCCAACAAGTCCTCCGGCAAGCCGGCATGGCGCAACACATTGGCCGCGCTGACGCCCAGGTCTTTCAGGATCGGGCGCCAGGTGGCGTCCAGCGCGTAGGTGTTTGATGGCATCAAGTGTTGCGTGCTAACGGGGTCACACCATTATCCGATTGCGCCAAAGCCGCCGCAGCCCGAAGGCAAGCCAGCTGGCGTGTCAGGCACCGAGGCCAAACTGTGCCTTGATGCCAGCCAGGAAACTGGCGTCGTCATGCGCCCGGCGTCCCGCCAGAAGCTGCACGGCATCCGCGCCTGCCTCGTAGCGCAACTGGTCCGTGCCGTCCGTGGCGGCTTGGTAGATAACCTCTGCCACGCCTTCCGGCGGCGATGCCATGTCAGCCATGGGTCCCAATGCCGACATCAGCGCCTGCACCACGGGCTGGTATTCGACCAAGGAGACGTCATTGCTGAAGTCAAAGGATCGGCCGGCAAAGTCCGTTTTGACCATGCCGGGCTCAACAATCTTCACCCGCACGCCAAACGCGGCGAGTTCGTAGTGCAGCGCCTCGGA
>CAJAXU010000648.1 GCA_903948045.1 uncultured beta proteobacterium
CTGCATTGCCCAGGCCGGGCGAGCTACCCTGTCGTCCGACAGCGTGCGCAGTGCGCCCGTGGACGAACAGCTGGCCGCCTTTGGGAGTTTTTTCCAGTACGCCGGCCACTACCGCATCCAGCGCCAGGATGGCCGCTTGCAGGTGGTGCACAGCGTGACCCAGTCCCTCAACCCCAATTTTGTCGGCACCGAGCAGGTACGCTGGATCGACTGGCCGGCCCAGGACCAGCTGGCCCTGTCGGCCTCTGACACCGTGCCTGGCACGGCGGTGGCCCGTCATCACCGGCTGCTGTGGCAACGCGGCCCCCAACCATGACAAGCACGCACTTCGAAACCCACCGGGCCCGCTTTGAGCGAGCGCAGGCCGCCTGCCAACAGCGCGACTGCTGGAGCCCCTTCCCTGAACTGCCCGGCAAATACCCAGACGCCGAAACCGCACAGGCCAAAGGTCTGGCGACCTTCAAGGCCCGGCTCGGTCATGACCAGCCCCACCACTTTGACCTCGACCAGCCCGGCACCGTGGGCGCCCTGGGCGAAGAAATCTCCCCCTACACGCAGCGCCCGCTCGGCATCCTGTACCCACAGGCGGACCCGGACCAGCTGTTCGCGGCGGCAAGCAAGGCCATGACCGACTGGTCCCGGGCGCCGATCGACGAGCGCATCGGCCTGTTGCTGGAGGTGGTGGACACGCTCTACCGCGAGCATCTGTTTGACATCGTGCACGCCGTGATGCACACCGCCGGCCAAAGCTTCAACATGGCCTATGCCGGCTCGGGCGTGAACGCGCTCGACCGGGCCATTGAGGCGCTGGTCTATGCCCACCAGGCGCAACACGCGGTGGCGCCGCAGGCCCGCTGGGAGCGGCAGTTTGGCCCCTCGACCATCGTGCTTGACAAGACCTACCGGTTGGTGCCGCGCGGCGTGGCGGTGTGCTTTTCTTGTGCCAGCTTCCCGACCTGGAATGCCTGGCCCTCGATGATGGCCAGCCTGGCCACCGGCAATGCCGTCATCGTCAAGCCGCACCCGGCCACGGTGTTGCCTATGGCCTTGACGGTGCGGGTGTTTCGCCAGGTGTTGCAGGCCGCCGGCTTCGACCCCAACTTGGTCACGCTGGCGCTGGACAGCCAGGCCGAGCCGATCGGCAAGCGTCTGGTCAAGCACCCGGCCACGGCGATGGTGGATTTCACCGGCAGCGTGCGCTTTGGCCAGTGGGTGGAGCAGAACGCCCACCCGGCGCTGAGCTTCACCGAGACGGCCGGCTGCAACACCGTGGTGTTGGCCGCGGTCACCGATCTGGATGCGGTGCTGCGCAGCCTGGCCACCACGCTGTGCCTGTTCAGCGCCCAGATGTGCACCAGCCCGCAGAACATCTATGTGCCGGCCGACGGGGTGCAAACCCCCCAGGGTCTGGTCAGTTTTAACGAAGTGGCGCAGCGCCTGGCCGATGCCGTCGCGGCGCTGACGCGCGACCCGAAAAAAGCCGCCATGATCCTGGCCACGGTGCAGTCGCCGCAAACGCTGGCGCTCCTTGCCGAGATGCAAAGCCAGGGGGCCCAGCGCGGCACCGTGTTGTTGGCACCGCAGGCCTACCCGCACCCGGACTGGCCGGCCGCGCGCACCAGCACGCCACTGATGCTGCGGGTGAGCAAAACCGAGCGCGACCTCTATGGCGAGGAGCGCTTTGGCCCGATCAGTTTTGTGATCGCCTGCGACGACGCACAGGACGCGTTGGCCCAGGCCACGCGCGATGCACGCGAGTTCGGCGGCCTCACGGCTTTTGTGTATGCCACCGACGAGGCCTACATTGCCCAGGCGCAGGACGCCTACGCCCGTGCCGGCGCGCAACTCACCATCAACCTGACCGGTGCCATGCCGCTCAATTTTGCGGCAGCCTACAGCGACTACCACGTCACCGGCCTGAACCCGGCCGGCAATGCCGCCCTGACGCACCTGGCCTTTGTGGCCAACCGCTTTTGTGTCACCCAATCGCGTCGGCCCGCCCGGGCTGATACCCCTGTCGACTCACACTGAAGGAAAAGACCATGGGCTACAACGAGATCCCGGTCCTGAATGGCGGCTTTGCGCCGATCGACCACGAGCTGACGCTCGACCTGACTGACATCGAGGGTGAAATCCCGAAAGACCTGACCGGCATGTACGTGCGCAACGGCCCCAACCGCCGCTTCGAAGCGCCCGGCCGCTACCACTGGTTTGATGGCGACGGCATGCTGCATGCAGTGCGCTTTGCCAACGGCAAGGCCCAGTACCAGAACCGCTGGGTCATGACCGACAGCCTGCAAGAAGAGCTCAGCGCCGGCACGGCACTGTGGCAGGGCATCAAGGACCCGCCGCGCAAGGACCGGCCTGACATGCCGATCAAGAACACCTCCAACACCGACGTCAAGTACTACGCCGGGCACTTGGTGTCGATGTGGTACCTGGGCGGCTCGGTCTACCAGTGCCGCCCGGGCGACCTGTCCACCGTGGGCCGGCTGCCGGTCGATCCGCGTCTGGTGGGCCTGCCGATCTCGGCCCACTCGCGGGTCGACGAACGCACCGGCGAATTCCTGTTTTTTGCCTATGGCAAAGAAGCGCCCTACATGCACTACGGCGTGATGGACCGGCTGGGTCAGCTCAAGACCTTCATGCCAGTGCAGTTGCCCGGACCGCGCCTGCCGCACGACATGGCGATCACGCCCAACTACACCATCCTGCACGACCTGCCGCTGTTCTACGACATGGACGCCTTTGCCGCTGGCCGGCATAAGCTCAAGTTTCACCACACGCTGCCCTCGCGCTTTGGCGTGGTGCCGCGCCATGGCTCGCCTGACCAAATCCGCTGGTTCGAGGCCAACCCGACCTACATGTACCACGTGTCCAACGCCTGGGAAGAAGACGACGGCCAGGGTGGCACCGAGATCGTGATGACCGGCACACCGTTCCGGCTGCCGACCGACATGCGCGGCAAGGTCGATGTGGAGCGCTTCCCCAAGATGCTGGCCAACCTGGAGCATGACTTCATGTTCTACGAGTGGCGCTTCAACCTGCGCACCGGCCGGACCAAGGAACGCGTGATCGACGACATCATCAACCAGGAGTTCCCGGTGATCAACTCCTGGATGCAGGGCCACAAGACGCGCTACTCGTGGAACGTGTTGATGGGCCGCAGCAACCGGGCCGAAGACCCGCGCTTCTGCGGCATCGCCAGCTATGACCTGGAAAAAGACAGTTGCAGCACCTACCACGCCGGTGTTCACAAATGGTTCAGCGAGGCCCCGTTCGCGCCCAAAGACAACTGGCAGGCCGAGGACGATGGCTACCTGGTCGGCTTCATGTGGGACGACCTGAGCCAGAGCTCCTGGGTCACCATCTTTGATGCGCACGACGTCGCCCAGGGTCCGGTCTGCCGCATCCGGCTGCCGCAGCGGGTGCCCAACGGCTTCCACGCCACCTGGGTCAGCGGCGAACGCCTGGCGCGCGGCTACTGAGATGGTGCTGGTCAATCCGGAGACCATCGCCACTTACACCGCAAAGGGATGGTGGGGCCATCAGACGCTGTGGGGTCTGTTTGTGCAACAGCTCGGTCTGCGCGGCGACGCGGAGGCCGTGGTCGACGCCTGCAACCGCAGCGACTTTACCCATGGTGCCCCGCGCCGCCTGAGCTGGCGCGAGCTGGGGCAGGAGGTCGACCGTTTCAGCCTGCTGCTGCTGCAGCAGGGCCTGCGCCGCGACGACATCGTGGTGATCCATCTGCCCAACGGTGTGGAACAGTTCGTGGTGTACCTGGCCTGCGCCCGCCTGGGCCTGATCGTGACCCCGGTGCCGGTGCAGTACCGCGAGCATGAGCTGGCGCACATTCTGTCGATCACCGCAGCGACGGCGGCCATCACCTTCACCCACATTGGCCGCGCCGGTCACGGCCACCAGGCCGCCGCCATGTACCAGCAACTCGGCAAGGCGAATGCCAGCCTGCGCACCGTGCTGGCCTGGGGCCCGGACGTGCCCTCCGGCGTCGTCAGCATCGACGCCGCCTGGCCCCAAACGCTGGGGGCCCCGCAGCAGGCACAGCTGGCGCAGGCCGAGCGCGACGCCGCCGTCACCGCCAACGATGTGTTCAGCATCTGCTGGACCTCCGGCACCGAAGCCGCACCCAAGGGGGTGCCGCGCAGCCACAACGAGTGGCTGATCGTGCCGCCCAGCATCATCGAGGCAGGCCAGCTCGAACCCGGGGCGCGCCTGCTCAACCCCTTTCCGCTGGTCAACATGTCGGGCCTGTCAGCGGCACTGGTGACCTGGCTGGTGCTGGGCGGCACCGTGGTGCAACACCAGCCGTTCAGCTTATCCGTCTTTCTGCAACAGCTGCGCGAAGAGCGCATCGACTACACGGTGGCCGCGCCCGCCATCCTGAACATGCTGCTGCAGGACGAGCGCCTGCTGGACGGCATTGACTTCAAGCGCCTCAAACGCATCGGCTCGGGCTCGGCACCGCTGTCGGAGTGGATGGTCTGCGGTTTTGCCGAACGGCACGGGGTGCAAATCGTCAACTACTTTGGCTCCAATGAAGGCGCCGCGCTGTCGGGCAGCGACATCGACATCCCCGACCCGGCCCTGCGCGCGCAGTACTTTCCGCGCGCCGGGGTACCGGGCCTGGACTGGCATGTTTCCACCACCCGCAAGATCAAGACCCGGCTGGTCGATCTGGCCAGCGGGGCCGACATCACGGCACCCGGCCAGCCCGGTGAGCTGCGCTTCCAAGGGCCGACCGTCTTCAGCGGCTATTTCCGGGCGCCCGAGATGACCGCACGCACCTTTGACGAGCAGGGCTTTTACCGCACCGGCGACCTGTTTGAGATCGGCGGCGAGCAGCTGCAGTACTACCGCTATGTCGGCCGGTCCAAAGACCTGGTGATTCGGGGCGGCATGAACATCTCCAGCGAGGAGATTGAAGGCCTGCTGGCGGCGTGCCCAGGCGTGCAGGAGGTGGCGGTGGTGGGCGTGCCCGACCGAATATTGGGCGAGAAGCTGTGCGCCTGCGTGGTCAGTGCGCCCGGGCAGCGCGTGTCGCTGGACGACCTGGTGCAGTTCCTGCGCGGCCAACAGCGCGTGGCCGCCTACAAGTTGCCCGAGTATCTGCTGCAGGTGGATGCGCTACCGCGCAACCCGGTGGGGAAAATCCTCAAACGCGAATTACGTGAACAGGCCCGTGCGCTGGCCCCGGAGACCGTATGAAACCGGTCCTGCTGCTGATTCCCGGCATGTTCAACACGGCAGCGATCTGGGATGCTGTGCGGGCCGATCTGGCGCCGGCGCTGGATGTGCGCATCGCAGATGTGCTGACGCAGGACTCGATCGCTGCCATGGCCGACGATGCCTGGGCGCTGGTGGCCGATTTGCCGGCGGGCGCCACCCTCACCGTCTGCGGCTTCTCCATGGGCGGCTATGTGGCCATCGAGCTGCTGGCCCAGCACCGCGACCGGGTGCAGGCGGTGGCGCTGGTCGACTCGGCAGCGGCGATTGAAACCGCCGAGACCCTGCCGCTGCGCGAAAAAACCATTGGCGCGCTAGAGCGAAATTTTGCCCGCACGGTGGAAGGCATCATTCCGTTCAGCCTGCACCCGAACAGCCTGGCCAATACCGCCTGGGTGGAGGGCATGCGCCGCATGATGCACGAGGTGGGCGCCGCCACCGCTATCCGGCAAACCCGCGCCGTCATGGCACGGACCGACCATCGCACGATGCTGGCCAGCCTGACGCAGACGGTGCTGGTGGTGTGCGGCCGCGAAGACAAGGTCACCCCACCACCGCTGTCGCAGGAACTGGCCGATCTGATCCCGCAGGCGCAGCTGGTCTGGTTCGACGAGGCCGGCCATCAAACACCGATTGAACAGGCGCCGGCCCTGGCGCAGCTGTTACTGCGCTTGGCCTTGTCGGCCCGCCCTAAGCAGGAGCTGCCATGACGCTGGCGACACGCCCTTTTCCGTTTGCCCTGCGCCTGCCGGTGGTGGCAGCACCCATGTTCTTGATCTCGGGGCCCGAGCTGGTGCTGGCGGCCTGCAGGGCCGGCATCATTGGCGCCTTTCCAACACCCAATGCGCGACCGGTGTCGGTGCTGGCCGACTGGATGCAGCAGATCACCGAAGGCCTGGCACAGGCGCGCGATGCGCAACCTGCAGCCACCATCGGCCCCTGGTGCGCCAACCTGGTGACGCACTCGTCCAACACCCGGCTGGCGGAAGACCTGGCCCTGGTGGCCCGTTTCAAGCCACCGGTGGTGGTGACGGCCCTGGGCAGCCCAAAGCCGGCAATTGAGGTGGTGCACGCCTACGGCGGCCTGGTGATTGCCGATGTGATCTCGGTGGGGCTGGCCAAAAAAGCGGTAGCCGCCGGCGCCGATGGGCTGGCCTGCGTGTGCGCGGGCGCGGGCGGCCACACCGGCTTCCTGTCGCCGTTTGCCTTTGTCAGCGCGGTGCGCGAGTTTTTTGATGGCTATGTCATCACTGGCGGCGGCATTGGCGATGGTTGGGGTGTGGCCGGCGCGGTGGCCAGTGGTGCCGACCTGGTCTACATGGGCACCCGCTTCATCCCCA
>CAJAXU010000649.1 GCA_903948045.1 uncultured beta proteobacterium
AGTGCTCACTTGACGACTCCCGGAACGCTGGCTAGTAGCGCGTCTGCATTGCGGTACATGTAGTCGTCAAGCGCGTCTTCCCGGATCGGCAAATTCATCGTGTCACGCACAGCGTCTTCCACCCCCATGAATGAATAGGCTGACGCGAAGAGGAAGCGCTTGGGTAACCAGTTGATGCCTTCAACATAGGTTTGGCCACCCGGTGCAAACACGTAAACGTCTGGCGAGACATAGACGTTGAGCAGGCCGGTTACTTCGCTCTTGAAAGCCAATGCAATGGCCTCCTTGACATAGGGGTAGCAGCCATGGCCAAGCACCACCGGCATCGAGGAATAACGTCGCGCCACGCGATCAAAGCGCACCGGGTCGGTATGGCTGATGTCCGGGCCGGCCAGTGGGCCGCTCATGAACATCAGTGGAATCTTGAGTTCGACCACACGCTCATACAACGGGAACAGTTTTTCGTCGTCGGCGTACATCGGCGTCCGGGCCAGTCCGGGCTCGATGCAAACGCCCACCAAGCCGAGTTCCTTCACGGCGGTGTCCAATCCAGCAAGGATTTCCTTCATCGGCTTGTCGAAATCGATGCCCGCCAGGCCGAGCACACGGTTGTCGGTACGCTTGGTCAATTCGGCCAACTGGGCATCCTCGACGTGTACCGGCACCGGCCGGTTGACGGAATGTCGACCATTCATGATTCCCAGCCGCACGCCCACGGTATTCATCTCATGCAGCAGCGCGGCAAGCGCGCGATCCTCGGCAGTCGGGCCAGGCTCGGTCGAGATGCTGTAGGACCGTGGCACCGGATGGCCCAACAAGCGATTCACGTGGCCCACCACGTTGGGCGTAAAGAAGGTGCGATACGGACCAGTTGGTGGCCGCAGGCGGAAGTCGACAATCTTGCCTGCAAGACGTGCCAGACGGGCTTCGGGATCAACATTCATGGGAAGACTCCTTGGAGTTGGGTGGATAGTGAATCGAATGATACACGATTAATGTCGACATACAACAATAAATCCATATACTGTGATTCCGAATACAAGGCCGGAGACACCCATGACGTCAAGCACACCCCATCCCTTCAGCCTGGACGGCCGCACCGCCCTCGTCACAGGCGCCGGGCGCGGCATCGGCAAGAGTTGCGCCTTGGCGCTCGCAGGTGCGGGCGCAGCAGTGTGGCTGACGGCCCGCAGCGCGGACGAGATCGAAGGCGTCGCAGCGCAGATTCGCGCCGAAGGCGGCAGTGCCCATGCAACAGCGTGTGATGTCACGGATGCTGCGTCCATGCGCGCACTCGTCACCCGCATTCCGGTACTCGACGCACTGGTCAACAATGCCGGCGGAAACACGCCCCGGGCGTTCCTCGATGTCACCGAAGAGGAACTTGACACGTTGCTGTCATTGAATCTGCGGTCGATGTTCCTGGTCGCGCAGGCCGCGGCGCGCAAGATGCTGGAGCACCCCGAGCGCGCAAAGCGCGGTGGCGTGATCGTCAACATGAGTTCCCAGATGGGTCACGTCGGACAGCCCTTGCGCACCGTCTACTGCATGGCCAAGCACGGGTTGGAAGGGTTGACCAAAAGCGCGGCGCTGGAACTCGGGCCCCACAATATCCGCGTGGTGTCGATCGCACCGACGGTCATCGAAACTCCGATGGTCGCGGATCGGATGACAGGTGCGGACTTCGCGCAGCGTGTGTTGAGCCGCATCCCGCTCGGGCGTGTCGGTCAGCCAGAAGAGGTGGCGGCGGCGGTGCTGTTTGCCGTATCGCCGGCGGCTTCGCTTGTAACGGGCAGCAGCATCCTGGTCGACGGGGGATTCACTGCGCAATAGCCCGCCGCCGGGGTAGCACCTGGTGCGGACCCGGCAAGTTCAAACTGGCACTTCACCCTTGACCGTGATGCGGTTCAGCACGCGCTCTTGCTCGCCGTAGTCGTGCACTGCGTAATGCATGGTGCAGCGGTTGTCCCACATCACCACATCTCCCACCTGCCACATATGGCGGTAAATGTTGTCAGGCTGCGTGCAGTGCCGGTACAGGTGATCCAGTATTGGCAACGTTTCCTCGCGCGTCATGTCTTCGAAGTTCTGCACGTTGTCGGAGTGTCCGATATAGACGACCTTGCCACCGGTTTCCGGGTGGGTGCGAATCAGCGGATGCACGGCATGCGGCACCTGATCGTCAGGTATGCCCTGCATGCGTGCGAGCCGCAAGCCGCGAAAGTGCACCCGCACGCCTTGCAGCATGCGCTTCATGCCTTCAGAGAGTCGATCGTACGACACGTACTGGTTGGTCCACATCGTATCGCCGCCCGTAGGAACAACCTGCGCCGACAGGATAGACAGCTTCGGCGGAACCGCGTTGAACGGTCCGTCGTAATGCCACGCCTCGGTCGACGATGTCGCCTTGGGAATGCGTGTGATCTGCACTATTTCCGGTTGATCGCGGAGTTGCAACTTGTCCAGCATCGCGGTAACCATCGGCTCACCCCAGAGGCGCGCGAACGCCACCTGGCTCTGGGGCCCTAGGAATTGGCCGCGGAACACCAGCATGCAGTGTTTGAGGAACGCGGCCTTGACTTGCGCGAAGGTCTCGGCCGCAATGGGGCCATTGAGGTCGATGCCATCAACAGCCGCGCCCACAGTGCCGGTCAAGGGTGTGATGTGCAGTTTCATCCTCGTATCTCCAGAAAGTAGGCGAAGCAACGTGTGTGTAAGATAACACATTAAAAGTTTAATGTCGACATTAAGGTCGACGACATGATGCAGACACATCAAATCGTGTGCTAACGTACCGTGCCATGAAAAGCAAGTCCCCCGCCCTTCCCGCCGAAATGCCGCGCTCGCATGAACTGACGCGGGCGCAGCAGAATGCAACAAGGAAGCAAGACGACGGCCTGGCTTCGCTGCTCACACCCAAGAACGGCATAATGCGCGCCGTGGAGAAAGCACTGCTGCGTGGTGACGGCAGACACGCCTCACCCCCTGTCGCCGAGCAGATCGCGGCCCGATTGGCAGGCCTGATCGCACTCGATATCCTCAAGCCAGGACAGCGCCTGTTCGAGAACGATATCAGCGAGGTTCTGGGCGTCAGCCGCAGTCCGGTGCGCGAGGCGATCCGCATACTGGAACGGGACCATCTGGTGGAGTTGAATGCGCGTCGGGGTGCCACCGTCCGGGCTCCGGAGGCAGATGAACTGCAAGACATCTTTGAAGTTAGAACCACCTTGTTCGGGATCCTGCTGGAGCAGGTTATGCACGATCGCCCCGCCGAACTGCAAGCCACGCTCGAACGGTTCCTGCCGCAACAGGAGCAGGCGGCGAACGAGACCGCGGAATCGTATGCGGTGCAGAGCTTCCTGTGCAACCTGGCCATCGCCGACCTGTGCAGCAACCGGCTTGTGGTGGATCAGCTCAAGATGATTTCGCTGCGCACATTACGTTATGTCCGCCTCGGGTTAGGGTCCAGCGACAAGGCCGTAACCGAGGCGCTCAAGGGCTGGCGCGCGTTCTACAACGCCGTCGTGAAACGCAACGTGCCGCTGGTGATTGCTGCAGCGACACGGCGCATTGCGCTTGTCCGCGACTTCTCGATCACCGAAATTGGCAAAGTGAAGGCTGTGGTGGATTGAGCCGTATCGCCAGGCGGTGCCGTGACAGCGTGAATGCGGCTTCAAGTCTGACTCCGTTGCGGCACATACTGGGCGTAGAACTTTTCCATCGAGGTGCGCCGATCTTGCCCGTGCAGCCATTGGGTTGGCGCGAGGTTGGTGGCACGCACGATCATGTCCCTCACACCCACATCGACAATGTTGATACAGGCCGGCGCCTGCTCGAAACGGCCCAGAAAGGCGCGTCGTCCCGTCAACGCCCGTGACAGCAATGCGCGGTTGATGCCGCCGTGCAATACCAACAACAGGCAGTCCCAGTCCTGTCGCGCCAACAGCGCGTCGAATGCGGGAAACACCCGGTCCAGCATTTCGCCGATCGACTCGCCACCCAGGTAACGCAAACTCTCCACATCACCCGAGGTAAGAAAGACGCGGGTGAAGGCCTCTTCTCGAACGTCAGCGGGAATGCTGTCCATGTCGCCCCCGAGAATCTCGGCCAGTGCCGGTTGGTTCTCGCGGGGCACATCGGACTGGCCGCAGACCGCGAGCACGCGGCGCGCCGTCTCGGTGGTTCTCGGCAGACCGCTTGTGACAGCAAGGTCGAAGCGCACGCCCTGATCTGCCAATAGTGATCCCGCCGCGTCGGCCTGAGCCCGGCCCACCTCGTTCAGCGCAACGGTCGTGCTTTCGAGCGGCCGGCCGTCGGCATCAAAATAGTCCACGGAACCGTGGCGCATCAGGAAGATTCGGCGCCGCATGGCAGTTTGCGGCTGCTTCAGAACGGAACGTCGCCGACGATGCCCGCACGTTCCATCTTGCGCGGCGCGGGCCAGTAGTCCATGACGGCGTAATGGTGCGTGGCGCGGTTGTCCCAGACTGCGACGCTGTAGGGCTTCCAACGAAAACGTACCTGGTACTCGGGGACCATGGCCTGGCTCTGCAGATATTGCAACAGCAGACCCGCACCCGGGTTCTTGTCAAGCCCGAAACGAACATTCGCAGGGATGTGGTAGTTCAGGAAGTGTGTCGTGAAGCTTCCGACAAACAGGATCTTCTCGCCCGTCTCGGGGTGGGTCCGCACCACCGGGTGTTCCACGGGTGGATTGTCGCGTCCGAGCTTGTTCCGCTTTTCCTGCTCCATCACGGCGCCGAAGCTGTGTTCGATGCTGCTGGAGGCACGCAGGCGGCCGATTTTCGTCTTCACTTCCTCGGGCAGTCGTGCGTAGGCCTCGACCATATTCACCCAGATCGTGTCGCCCCCCACCTCGGGACATTCCACGCAGCGCAGGACCGCACCCATAGGCGGTGTACGCCGCCACAAACCATCGGTGTGAAAGTTGTTTTCGTAGGGGTTCCTCTCTTCGCTGCGGTAGATCTGTACCAGGCCAGGGTGATCCGGGTGGCTCTCGGCGACCGGGTGACTCTCCAATTCGCCGAAGCGGCTGGCAAAAGCCACATGGTCGGCGCGCGAGAAGCTCTCGAAGTCCTGATCACGGAAGAACAACACGCGGTGCTTGAGCAGCAACGCGCGCAGTTCCGCGAACAGCGCGTCACCACGCACGGCATCGCGCAAATGCACTCCGGATATTTCGGCGCCGATATTGACTGTGAGTCGTTCCACTTTCATTGCCTGTCTCCTGGTTGGCGAGGATGTTTCAACGATAACCGAAAAAGTTCACTGTGTCGACATTAATTAGAAAATCGGTTACAGTTATCCCATGAACCCACCAATTGGAAACACCATGAAGGCCAGCAGAATCATTTCCGGCTCCAACGGCGGCCGGCTTGAGATCCACGATATTCCCGCACCCGCACCCGGCCCCGGACAGGTGCTGGTTCGCGTGATGGCATCCGGCCTGAACCGCGGCGAAATCAAGCAAGTGCGCGAGACAAAAACCGGCGCGCCTAAAACTACGGGTGTGGAATTCGCCGGTGTGGTGGAGGCCCTCGGCACGGGGGTGGAAGATTTGCGCCTCGGCCAACACGTGGCCGGTCACGGACCCGGCGGCCAGGCGGAACTGGTGGTCGCAGCCGCACGGGCTGTAGTACCGGTGCCCGACACGCTGCCCTGGGCTGAGGCCGCCGCCTTCCTCAACGTATTCGTCACGGCGCACGATGCACTGGTGGTGAACGGTGAATTGCGCGCCGGAGAAACGGTACTGGTCAACGCCGCCTCCAGCGGTATTGGACTGGCAGCGATCCAGATCGCCGCCTTGATGGGTGCGAGCAAGGTCTTCGCCACCTCGCGTTCCGCCGCCAAGGTCGCTCGCCTGAGAGACTTCGGTGTCACGAACGCCATCGACGTGTCGGCTCACGACCAGCTCGAAGCAGTCATGGCGGCCACCGAAGGACGTGGTGTGGACATCATCATCGATTCGCTCGGCGCCGGAGTGTTCGAGACCAACCTCAAGTCGCTCGCCGTCAAGGGCCGTCTGGTCAACATTGGGCGGATGGCGGGGTCAATGACGCAGTTCGACATGACCGAACTCTGGCTCAGGCGCTTGAAGCTCATTGGCGTGACCTTTCGCACGCGCAGCGAGGAAGAGCGACTGCAGTGCATCGAGGCTGCTGCGCGCGACCTGGGGCCGTTGCTCGCGGCAGGCCGCATCCAGCTCCCGGTGGACCGCGTGTATCCGCTCGAACGCGTTGCCGAGGCGCACGCTTACATGGAGACCGACAAGCACTTCGGCAAGATCGTGCTGGCGGTCGACTCCAGCATCCCGGTGACCGCGCCCGCCGCAACCTCCACCGCCACCGCGTAACGGGGTCACGATGCAAGTCGACACCCATGCCGACAAGATCCAACGCATGGTCCAGCTGCGCGAGCGGCTTGACCCGCTGCGAGACTTCGAACTCTGGTACTGGACCAGCCTCACAGCCGGCACCAACATCTGGAACGCCGTACTGCACATGGCCGGTCTCACCAGCGAAGAGCGCGTGTTCTCGACCATTCCAGGCGTGCATGTGGTGCCGCAGCCGGACGGCACGTACCGACGCGAATTGCGCGGCCCTGCCGACGTGAGCCATGTCGGTTGGCCACCCGTGCCCGGACAGATGCCGGCGCACGTGCAGCAACTCGAAGCCGCCCTGCACGGGCTGGAAGAACACCGCGACCCCTGCTTGCGCGGCGACCGCCAGCCCACCCAAGCCATTGTTGACGAGTGCGACCGAGCTTTCGAACGCGCATTGGCCATATTCAATCAATCCTATCCACGCCACGCACCATGAAGCCAGAGCACCATCGCGCCCGGGCCGAACGTATCGAGCGTTCGCTCGAACTGCTCACCGACAACGACTGGGAAATCCGCATCGAGGGAGCTATGCTGGCAGGGACCCATTGGGCCAACTATGCCTTGCATGTTCAGGAGGTCAGCACCGACACCGAAGACATCGTTCACACCTCGATGTGCGTGGTGAACACGTTGCGCAAATATTCGCTGGTCGAAAGGGAGTTGCTGCAGCAACTCGACGAGATCGAGGAACTGCGCCCCTTGCACGTGCGAGGAGATGCCCAGGGGAGCCGCGAAGCTGCTGCGCGTGCCCTGTCGCTGCTCGCCGCAATTGGCCAGCGCGCGCGCCAGGCCCAGGGCACCACGCGGCTGGAGGGATGACCATGTTCGGCAACATGATGGAACAACCACTGCTGGTCTCGTCTCTGCTCCGGCACGTCGAGCGTCACCACGGCACCCAGGAAATCGTCTCGCGGCGCATCGAAGGCGACATCCACCGCTACACCTACCGCGACATGGCACACCGCGCTCGGCAATTGGCCAAGGCCTTGCACGCGCTGGGCGTCGGCGCCGGCGAGGTCGCGGCGACACTGGCCTGGAACGGATATCGCCACCTGGAGCTCTATTACGCGGTCTCTGGCACCGGAGCGGTGCTGCACACATTAAACCCGCGTTTGCATCCTGACCAGATTGCATGGATCGCGCAGCACGCTGAAGACAAGGCGTTGTTCTTCGACCTTACATTTCTCCCGCTCGTCGAGTCACTGGCCTCGCGTCTGCCCACAGTGAAGGCTTTTGTCCTGCTGGCGGCGCGCACCCACATGCCATCCAGCACGACGATTCCCGATTTGCTGTGTTACGAGGAGTTGCTCGTCGCGCAGGACGACCGCTACGAATGGCCCACCTTCGACGAACGCACGGCATCGTCCCTCTGCTACACCAGCGGCACCACTGGCGACCCCAAGGGTGTGTTGTACAGCCACCGCTCGACACTGCTGCATGCCTACGGTGCCGCCTTGCCCGACGCCCACAAGCTGTCAGCATGCGATGTAGTCTTGCCCGTGGTGCCGCTGTTTCATGTCAATGCCTGGGGCCTCCCATACACGAGCAGTCTGGTCGGCGCCAAGCTTGTGATGCCCGGCGCAAACCTGGACGGCGCGTCGCTGTACGAGCTGTTCGACACGGAGCAAGTCAGTTTCACCTGCGGCGTGCCCACAGTCTGGCAGGGCCTGCTCACGCATATGGAGCAAACCGGACTGCGCCTGCCCCACCTCAGGCGCGTGGGCATCGGCGGTTCGGCCTGTCCACCGTCGATGCTGGCGACTTTTGAACGCGTCCACGGCGTCGACGTGCTGCACGGTTGGGGCATGACCGAAACCAGTCCATTCTGCGCCGGCTCCGCACTCAAGTCGCAACACGCCGGGCTTGATCTGGACGCTCGCCTGGCCGTGAAGGCGAAGCAGGGACGGGTGGTGTTCGGCGTGGACATCCGGATCAACAATGACGAAGGCCGCGAACTGCCATGGAACGGCCACACGTCGGGCAATCTTTTGGTGCGTGGACCGTGGGTATTGAACCGCTACTACAAGGGTGAGCAGTCGCCGCTGCGAGACGGCTGGTTTCCCACCGGGGACATCGCGACGATCGACGCCGACGGCTACATCCAGATCACCGACCGCAGCAAGGACGTGATCAAGTCCGGCGGTGAATGGATAGGCTCCATCGACCTGGAAAACGTCGCCATGGCCCACCCCGCAGTTGCAATGGCCGCCTGCATTGCGGTGCCACACCCGAAGTGGGACGAACGCCCCTTGCTGGTGGTGCAGCGCAAACCGGGCGTCGAGGTAAGCCGCGAAACATTGCTCGCGTTCTACAGCGGGAAAGTCGCGAAGTGGTGGACGCCCGACGACGTGGTGTTCGTCGACCAAATCCCTCTTGGCAACACCGGCAAGATGCTCAAGTCGGAGTTGCGCGAACAGTTCAGCAACCACCAATTGCCCAATCCTTGACAAGGACCCGCATATGTTCGCCACCCTGCGCACCGCTGCGCCGTTGACGCGCGCCCAGCAACTCGCACCTGGCATCATCGCGTGCGCGGTGATTGCGGCAGCCGCCGCCTTCCTGTCGGAACACTACAGGGCGCCAATGATGCTGTTCGCGCTGCTGCTGGGCATAGCGATGAATTTCCTTTCCACCGAGACCGCTTGCGGCCCTGGCGTGGATTTCACTGGCCGCACCGTATTGCGCTGGGGCGTTGCGATGCTGGGCTTGCGTATCACCTTCGGCGACATCTCCGCACTGGGCTGGCAACCGATTGCCGGCGTCGTGGTCTCGGTCGCCGTGACGATCGGCGTGTCGATCTTGATAGCGCGCATGATGGGGTTTCGCAGTACCTTCGGTCTATTGTCCGGCGGGGCCACCGCGATCTGTGGTGCATCGGCGGCGCTTGCCCTGGCGGCAGCGATGCCACCCCATCCGGAACGCGAGAAAGCGACCAGCTTTGCCATCATTGGCGTCAGTACACTGTCGACCGTAGCCATGGTGTTGTACCCGATCATCGCGCGCGCGCTGAGCTTCAACGACATGCAGGCCGGCATTTTCCTGGGTGGCACCATTCACGACGTGGCACAGGTAGTCGGCGCCGGTTACAGCATGTCCACCTCCGTCGGCGACACCGCCACCGTCGTCAAGCTGTTGCGCGTGGCCATGCTGCTGCCGGTGATCACGCTCACAGTCATGCTGATGCGTTCACCCGATGCATCTGACGGCCATAAGCCCCCATTGTTGCCCTGGTTTGCCGTCGCCTTCGCACTGTTGGTGATTGTCAACAGCGTGGGATGGATTCCCAAATCGGTGGCCGCGGCCGGCACATCAATGTCAGGCTGGTTTCTGGTTGCTGCGATTGCAGCCATCGGTATCAAGACACAGATCCGCAAGCTCATCGCAGTGGGGGTCAAGCCGGTCGTCTTGATGGTCGGAGAAACGGTGTTGATGGCGCTGCTGGTACTTGGGCTGATACGTCTTTACGATTGACCCTTGTGCCGACATCGGCTCACCGCAAGACGCCGGCTGCCCCGCGTCATCGTGCACCCCCTCGGCGGGATGTCCGTGAGGCAAGGCCAGCGGCACTTACAAGGCCCGCAAGGCCGAATCACGTGACGCGTTGATGCGCTTGACGGCTGTTTCTATCACCTCTTCAACGTTGCGCCGGGCCACCGCCCGATGCAGCGCACGCCACGAGCGAAGCGCCGACGGAAGACGCTCCGGCTGTGCGGCCAGCCCCAGGCGCACATAACGCAAGACCCGCAAGGAAATGGAAGCCAGCAGGTCGGCAATCAACCGCCCTTCCAACAAGTTCAGCATGCCGAGGTTGAGCAGAAAGCTCTGCAGCGCATATTCATCCACGGATTTTTGCTCCGCGGCTCTCGTAAGAGCCGGCATGTGCTTGTCGAAAACAGCTTCGATTTCAGCTGCCCGATGCTCCATGAGTTGGCGCAGGTAAATCTTGAACAATGCGGCGCGCACCAGGTAGATGTCGGAGATATCCTTAGCGTCAGGATTGGTGACTACCGCGCCGCGCCGGGACTGGAATTCGACCAGCCGTTCGCGTTCAAGGATGCGCAGGGCCTCCCGCACCGGCGCACGGCTCACGCGCAGCACTTCGCCGATGTCCTTCTCCAACAGGCGCTCGCCGGCGTGAATCAGATCGATCGTGATCAGTCCAGCCAGCCGCACGGCAATCTGCTCCGCAACCGGCGCTGCCGCGCGCGACGAAGCGTACCGGCGCATGATGCCTTGTTCCACCGCCGTCATCATCGGCGTCTGTGGGGTGAGCAGAACGCTCAAATCTAGGGCATTACTGGTCTTCTTGCGGGCCATATCGGACTGAGTTGTTACTGCACCGGACTAGTGTAGTAGCTTCGCTGACGAAGTAGTACGAGCAAGGCCAGCAGTGTCGAATGCCGCAGGCGAAGGCAAGAGGCCACTGGAAGCCGTTGCAACACGCGTCGAAAGGAGAGAAACCGCAGGGGCGATGCTTTCCCGTGACGCTTCGCACAGACTGCGCTCGCAAGACGTGAGGCGGGCATGGTTGCAGTTCCAGCACCACTTTGCTGCAGGCGCCATCAGATGCGCTCCACAACCATGACCGACCTGCTACCCCACATCGAAACAACCACTGGCATTGACCCGACCGCAACTGTCATCTGGTTGCACGGCCTGGGCGCCGAAGGGAACGATCTCGCACCTTGCGCGTTGTTCGCGTTGCCCAGTGGACCAGCGTGATGGTGCCCCCGCTATGGGCGACGAATACCCCGGGCCCTGGATCTGGTCGGCGGCCCGCACTATCGCCGCCACTCCCTGCGCGCACGACGGTCCATCACGCCCCATCGGCGGCACCGTCACGACATGCGCCAACTCCGACGTCAGCACCGTTTTCCAGTGCAGCTCAACGTGATCCCGCAGACCAGGGACGACCAGGATGGTGGGTTGCACGTGGTTGTTCATGGCAAAGGAATGTTGACGTACATCGTCCACAAGCGACTCATTGCCCGCGACGAAAAATCAGAGGGGTCGGGCGATGCTCCTTGAACCCCAAGGACGCGCATTCGATCGGCTGACGCAAACCAGCGTCAGCAAGGACACTGCCGATCGGAGCAAGCTTTTATTGGGCATTTTCAATATAAAACGGTGCAAGAGACGTATCGCATGTCTGACAAATATTATTAACTATGTCGACATTAATAAAGTAAAATTGTTGTCTGTCTTGTTCTTCAACCAACGCAAGTTGGCTTCCGCCATGACTACGCTCACCAACATGCCCGTAGAGATCGAATGCAACAGCTGCACCTCTGTCCAAGTGCCGGAAATGCCGTTTGTCCAGCGCACGGCGATCACTGGCATGCAGGCATCTATCTCACCCGATGCCTGTCGGTTCGCCTCCGGCGATCAAGGGCACTTTCAGAACATCGACCCGCGATCAATGGATTGTGCGATTGCATTCGCCACTCCGTCCCGTCGCATGGAGAATGCAGCGCGCCAGACGCCGGCGCTGCTGACGATGCCCCATGCGCTGCGCCACTACTGGGTCCACAAGGCCAAGGCGCTGCTACTCAACTTGTTCGAAGGGCTGAAATGAACGTGAGCCAGCCCTGGAGCGCCGCCGCCGGCCATGCAGTCGCGGCCACTGCGCGCCAGGCTAACGCGCCGCGCGCTGGTGATCGCGGGCAATTCTGACGCGCTCGGTGATCCAGGCGCTGACCTCCGACTCGAGCCAAGCGACGGCGCGCGGACCCAGCGACACTGGCTTTGGAAATGTGCCTTGCTGGATTTACAGATAAATGGTGGTGCGCGCAAGGCCGGTGCGCAACTGAACTTGCTTGCGACACTAAAACGCGGGCTCGCGCTGGTTGGATTGAGACATGGTCGTTACCTCGTGGCTGTCAATGGACAGCACTTATGTTTCCAGCAAAGCCGTGCCTCTTCGGTGACATTGGGGCTTGAACAAGGCACTAATTCGGCATGGCATGGTCACATGATCGTCGCTTCAAGGCGGAAAATGTCTGCGGCCGCTCGGATCTCTTTCATGTGAACATGACCTGGAAGGGGCTTGGTCTCAATCGTCACAAGACCAACTTGTGCCAACTGGTCTACATCGCGTTTCACAGCGCTGCAATCGCCCAGGGCCCTCCCTGCGGGTTTCCAGACCATCGGCACTCTGGCCCCCCTTTCTACCCGCTTCTGAATCTTTTTTGATTGCCAGGGCCAGCCACGCGCCTGACTTTCTCTGCGTTACCGGTCGGTCCATCATTGCGGCGACTTCCACGCCACATCGAGCGCATAGTGCGCGTCATCCCGTGTGTCGAAGGGCCCAACCATGATCTGCGCCGGGAAGCCCTGCAGGTTGGCATCGAACAGATCTTCAGTGCTCCACACATCGTCGGAGCTGCCCGGAATAGGATTTTCAAACGCCATCGGACGGCCCAAGAAAGGGCCTGAAAAAGCTCCCGGCCGAGCGCGCAGAGGGCCGAAGTACGCGAGTCTGGGCGGATTCAGCGCGCAATCTGGGCGTCTGCAGGCTCGCGGCTGCCGGGTTGGAAGGTCTTTGACCGTTCCCGGCGTGCAGGACCGGACCAGGTCTCAGGGTTGAGCCTGATGTTGACCATGGCTTGCCGACACAGCGCGCAGCGCCATCGGCGGCTGCAGGGTAGCCGCAGCCCGCGCGCCCGACCCTTGGGCGGCGGCTGCGGATCCAGCCCGCTGCATGAACTCCAGCGGGCTCATCACCAGGTGCGTGGTGCCGTCGCGCCAGGGTGTCTTGAGCTTGAGTTCCACCTGCCCTGCATCGTTGAGCTGCACCCGCTCGTCTGCGAGCGCCGGCCGGGTGATGTAGCGGCACAGCTGTTCCAGCCGCTTGCGCTCGTGTGCTTCGACCCGCACGGCAGCGTGCAGACTAAACCCGTCGTTGTCGGAACACAGAAGCTCGCGCGCCATGCCCTCGCGCGCAATCGCGCCCCGCAGGGTCAAGACCTTCTGCCCGGCGCGCGGCCCGAAGGCGATGCGGTACGTGATGGCCGCCGCCTGCAGTGGCCGCAGGGTGCGCGCCTCGTCCCCGTCAGCGTTGGGGTCGCCCAGGTAGATCTGGCCCATCTCCTCGACCAGCACGCCCCGGCGCGTGAGCATCTTCATCAGCCGGGTGATGACCGTGTGCAGCAGCGCGTGCAGTTCGTCGTCGCTGGGCGCACCGGCTTGGACGAACACCGGCACGCCATCGGCGCCGCACCGGTACACCCCGTCCAGCACCAGGCAGTGCAGGTGGATGTTCAAGTTGGCGGCGGAGCCGAAGCGCTGGATCAGCGTGCCGGCGCCGCCGTGGCCTTCGTCGGGCTTGAGCCCGGCGTGGTCCAGCAGGTACCGCGTGACCACGCGCTGCACCACCTGCAGCACCGGCGTGACCAGCTCGGGCTGCGCGGCCAGCAGCATTCGCAGCGGGATCGGCAGCGAGAGCACCCACTGGCGCACCGGCCCGTGCGGGATGACGTGCTCCACCAGGTGGGCGTCGGTCTGCGACATTCGCCGGGCACCGCATGACGGGCAGAACCCACGGCGCTTGCAACTGAAGGCCAGCAGCTTGTCGTGCCCGCAATCCCCGCAGCGCAGGCGCAGGAACCCGTGGGCCAGGATGCCGCACTCCAGGAAGGGGTCGAACTCGTCCTTGACGAACTGCGGCAGGTCGGCACCGGTGGTCTCTTCGGCCTGAGCGAAGAACGTCGCGGCATGCTGCTGCACCAGGCGGTAGCAAACGCCCTGGATTGGTTGACCAAGCCGTCGGGTGGTGATGGCGAGGCCATGCGGGTATTTCGGCATAGGGAATTCAAACCCCACGGTCACGGCACGGCCAGAAACGGGAAACGGCCGGGGAACGATCTGAAGCGGCTTGAATTGCCTGGAGTGGGTGAGCGTGCCGTCGGGTTGCCCAGCTGCGCGGCGCGGCCGAGTTGGCGCGTGCTTTCGCGCCCACGGACAGTCCCGGCACCAGAGCCTGCAGCGCCAGACGGCATCGGCGTTGCACGCGCTATGCAACCCGGCGCGCAGGTCGCAATCGTTCAGTTCTCCAACCGGATGTTCCCTTTGACAACGATGTCGCGCCACACCTTCAAGTCACTGGCAAGCATGGCCTTGAACTGATCGCGTGTCCATATCGGAACTGTCGGTAGGTTCAGCTTTGTCAACGATTTCTGGAACTCGGGATCAGCAAGCACGCGGTTGATTTCGGCATGCATGCGATTCAGAATGGCCGGCGGCGTGCCCTTGGGCGCGAATGCACCTTGCCATCCGGTGGCCGGGAACGGGAAACCTTGCTCGGTCATGGTCTTGAGGTCGGGCAGCATAGGGCTGCGCGGCTCGCCGTTCACGGCGATCGGACGCAGCCGACCGTCCCGGATGAAACCCATCGGCGAGACAATGTCTACCCAACCAACTTTCACCACTCCGGATGCCAGGTCCGTCAATTCGGTCGCCACGGTGCGATAGGGAACATGGTCGATCTTGATGCCGGTCTGCTGCTTGAGCCATTCCATCGAGAGGTGCCCGTTGGAGCCCACGGCCCAGCTTGCATATGACTGGTATTTGTCGGGTTGCGATTTGAGCAATTGCACCAGTTCCGGCAAGGTCTTGGCCGGAACCTCGGGGTTGACGACCAGCATGACGCCGCCCCAGGCCGTCAGGCCGATGGGCTCCATGTCGCGCATGGTGTCGAAGGGCAGGTTAGGCACCAGAGCCTGGGCCATCACTGTGGAAGAGGCATTGCTGTGCAAGAACGTATAGCCGTCGGGCTCCGAACGGATCACCGCCATCGTCGCAATCGATCCGCTCGCGCCGGGTCGGTTCTCGATCACGATGGGTTGGTGCAGCGCCAGTGCGACTCGGTCGTACAGCAGCCGCGCCAGTTCAGAGGATGCAGCGCCAGGACTGGACGGCAGCAGGACCTTGATCGGCCTACTGGGCCAGGCGGCCTCTTGCGCGCGGAGGATGGCCGCGGCGGGCAACAACGCGGCGCCGGCAGCGACAAGCACAGTGCGGCGGGAGAGAGACTTGGTCATGGAAGTGCTCCAGTTAATGGCGGAGTTGAGTGCCAGCGCACTCAGTTTTCCAACTTGATGTTGGCGTCAGTGACAATTTTTTTCCACGTCTTCAAGTCTTGCGCGACTACGGCACCGAACTCGTCCGGACTCTTGAGTGTGGAGTTGGTCACATTCATGAACGTTTGACGAGCCTGCACCTCGGGCAGACTTTGAATGCGCTGGATCTCGTCACTCAGACGCTGCACGATCGCCTTGGGTGTATCCTTCGGCGCAAACACGCCGAACCAGCCGACCGTCTCGAACGGATGGCCTTGCTCGCCGAGCGTCGGCACCGTGGGGTTTCGCGGCAACCTTTTATTGCCAATGACCCCAATCGCACGCAGCTTGCCTGCCTCGATGAAGGGCAGTGGCGCGATCGGGTCGGTCCAGCCAACCTTTAACTGGCCGCTAACCAGTTCAGTGAGCAATTGCGTTACTTGTCGATACGGCGTGTGCGTGATGTCCATGCCGGTCTGCTTCTTGAGCCACTCCATCACGAGATGGCCAGACGAGCCAACAGCCCAACTTCCATAAGCGAGCTTACCGGGATTGGCCTTCACGTAGGCGACCAGTTCCTGCAGGTTCTTTGCGGGAAAGTCATTGCTCACGAGCAGCGTCACACCACCTGTGACAGTCTGCGCCACGGGCTGCAGATCTTGCAGCACATCGTACGGCATGCTCTTGAGCAGCGCCGGCGCCATCACGGCGTTGGTGCCATTCGTATACAGGATCGTATAGCCGTCCGGTGCCGCGCGGGTGACGATCTGCGTGCCAATGATGCCGCTGGCGCCGGGCTTGTTGTCGACGATGACGGGTTGCTTGAGTGCGTCACCGAGTTTGATGGCCAATTCACGCGCAAGAATATCAGTGCCTGAACCAGCAGAAGCGGGCAAGACCATAGTGATGGTTCGCGCAGGCCAATCCTCTGCCCGCAGCATGGGGGGGGTGGAAAGAGCCGCCATAGACAGCGTGGCGTGTTTGAGTAGGGTTCTTCTATGCATGATTGAGTCTCCTAAGCTGGATTGTTGATAGCGCCGGTGCGCGCAGCCCGGCTGTCCCGCTCGCGCGCAAGGGTTTCTGCCGGGATGCCATTCATCCTAATTGAAAATTTGATTTTTGTCGACATGAGCTATTGCCCCTGATACCCATGCCGCAGAGTTTTTGGGGCTCTGGCCAGATTGATCGACTGTGTCCTGTGATTCAAGCCGCCACTTCTGTGGCCGGCTTTCGCAGGAATCCCTGGTTGGCCCCTTTCCGGTTGGGCGCGAAGCCATTCTTCTGCAGCGTCTCTTCCGTCGTCTTGTAAAAGACCCCGATCTGCATGATTTCGCGCGCCTGCGCCGCCGTCGCGATCGGACGGCCAAATTCGGTTGAGATGCGCACCAACTGCTTGATCTGCTCGACGCTGCTCATCTTGCCCGTGCGGGTCTGGTTCCACAGCACGTCCTCGATGCCGCACCGCACATGCAGGCCCAGGGCAATACCGATCATGTTCACGGGCAACACATTGAGTACCGAACTTTCCACTGTGATCACCGCGCCGTCGGGCGCCGCACGCAGGAAATTGGCCAGGTTGTAGATGTTGGCCTGGTCCATGCCGCCGCTGATGGCCACCCAGTTCATCACCAGGGGCCCCCTGTAGTGGCCGCGACGCATCATCCGCTCGATGGTTTCGAAGCTGTTGATGTTGTAGCACTGGAACTCGCTCTGAATGCCGGCGGCCGTCAGGCGCCGGATGTGCTCTTCAACCCAGCTTGGATTCGCGGGCACGATCATGTCCTTGTAGGTGGCATGAAGGTTCGGGAATCCCCGCGATACGCCATTGAAGTCCTCCAGACCCGCATGCTCTGTCACATTCATCTGAGTGGTGTTGACGGTCACCGTGACCTGGTCAGGCTTCGGATTGAGTTCCGCCAGCATATGGCGCGTGTCATCACTCAGCCACTTGGCTGCCTGTCCGTCCGATTCAGGGGCGAAGCTGATGGAGCCGCCAACCTGGATGACCATTTCCGGGACCCGGGCACGCACCCCGGCGATCAACTCATTGAACTTGGACAGGCGCTTGCTTCCCTTGCCATCGGCTTCGCGCACATGAAGATGCAGCACGGTGGCGCCGGCTTCGTAACAATCCACCGCCTTTTGGATCTGGTCCTCCATGGTGACGGGAATATCTTCCGGAAAGTCGGAAGGAATCCAACCTGGCGCATAAGGCGCGGCGGTGATGATCAGTGGCTGCTGATTCTGAGGATACAAGTGGCCGTCAAGGAAGTTCATGGGATGACTGTCTGATTGAAGGATGGCTTCGATTCTAGTGGCAATATTTGTTTATGTCGACATAAATTAAATTGAATGAAAAGTACGCTTGATGCGGCTCGCAGGGCTGAGCAGGCCCCGCTGGGCTTGGCGTCTTTGTGCGGTTGGCAAACGGAAGTGCTGATCGCAGCGGTTGGCCGACTGTTGTCGACCGAGTCGGCCGAAGACCGCGAAATCACCATTAACGAGGTGTGCCAAGTTGATGACCTGCTGCGACGCGGCCCTGACGTAATCAGAAGTGCGCGCCACCCAGATATCCGGCGCGCTACATCCTGCGGCGAACGGCTATCCCAGATCACTGCGTTGTGTGGGTACCAGCGCAAGCGAAGTTACATACGGGAATCATGGCCTGCTCTACGAGCGGCGCAAGGATCTCGGCTGCGCTGGCCCGCTGGCATGCAGGAATCGATCTGCAGCCGCGCATGACGCGCTCCTTCTCAGCATTCGCGGCCGACCGGCATCTAGACTGCCGGCGGTTTCGCCGAATATTTTCCCAATTCCATTTTTGCGATCGCATTGCGGTCACACCACGTTTTGCCTCAGGATGAGGCAGGTACAAGGTGATGCGTCGCGACGATCACGCATTCTGGTGCGCCAGGGCCTCTCTGGGGGGACCGCGATGGCAACCACGGCGCGCCGGAGAAGATCTTGTCTTTCCACGTCGTCTCCCTGGTTCAACTGCCAACGATGGCGCTGGCACCACCGTCCACAACGATCACCTGGCCAGTGATGTGTGCCCCAGCCGCCGTTGCCAGCAATAGGGCCGCGCCCTTCAGGTCGTCATCCCCGCCGAGCCGGCCCAGGGGCGAGTGCTTCGACACGTTTTCCGCTCCCCATTCTGCGAGCAGTCCCTTCGTCATCCTGGTCGGGAAAAATCCCGGCGCGATGGCGTTGACGTTGATGCCGTACTTACCCCATTCGCACGCGAGCGCGCGCGCGAGATTGATCGCCGCTGCCTTGCTCGCGTTGTACGCCACGGTCATCATCGCAGGGGGATTGCCCCCGAGTCCTGCCACTGAAGCCACGTTGATGATGCGGCCCGAGCGGTTGGGGATCATCCATGCGCGGCCCGCCGCCTGGCTAAAGGTGAAGAGGCTGCGTGCATTGACGTTCATCACCTTGTCCCATGCGTCGACCGGGTAGTCCTCGGCGGGCGCCCCCCAGGTAGCGCCGGCGTTGTTGACCAGCACGTCGAGCCGGCCGAAGGCAACTAGCGTCGCGGCCACCACGTCACCCGCGGCCGACGCATCACTGACGTCCGCCGAGACAATGCGCACGTCGATGCCGCGCCCACGAAGTTCGGCGGCAGCGTCCTCCAGGTCGCCTGTCTTGCGCGAGCTGAGCATGACCTTGGCGCCAGCGTCGCCGAGCGCCGTGGCGATCTGCAGGCCCAGGCCGCGGGAGCCGCCGGTGACAAGTGCGACCTGGCCTTCAAGGCCGAATAGTCGATTGAGGGAGTCGTGCATGTTGCTTCCTTCTGGGAGTGGGACTAGAAACAGTCTGCGGGAACTAGCAGGGTGGTCATGTCGCGCGCGGCCACCACGTCAAGCCACGCCTTCACTTTGGGCAGTTCGTGAGCAAAGAAGTAACGCATGGCAAACTGCTTGCCCGCGGCGAACGCATCGGTGCGAACATGCAGCCGCGTGGCGATGTCCAGCCACAACCACGCCAGCACGACATGGCCGAACCCCTGGAGGTAGGGCACGGCGTTGGAAAGCGATTCCTCGGCCGACACGCCTACCCGGGAGGCGTGCGTGGCATGCTCCAACGCCGCGACGGCCAGGTCCAGCTGGGAGGCGTATTCACTTAGGCCGTCCAGCGCGGCTGCGTGCCGCACGGTTTCGCTGATGCGGGCCGCCAGCAGTCGAAGCGCCGCACCATCGTCCAGGTGTACCTTGCGGCCCAGCAGATCGATACCCTGCACGCCGTGCGTGCCCTCGTGGATCATGTTCAGGCGGTTGTCGCGCCAGTGCTGCTCCACGGCGAAGTCGCGCGTGTAGCCGTAACCGCCGTGCACCTGGATCGCCAGGCTGTTCGCCTCCAGGCACCATTCACTGGGCCAGCTCTTGGCGATGGGCGTGAGCAGTTCCAGCAGCAGCCCGGCCTCGTCAGCTTGCCGACGACTGGCCGTATGTTGCTCGTCGACCAGGCGCGCGCAATACAGCTGCAACGCGAGCGACCCTTCCGAGTACGCCTTCTGCGCGAGCAACATGCGTCGCACGTCGGCGTGTTCGATGATGGCTACGGGCAGCGCCGTGGCGTCCTTGCCGGCCGCTGCAGCGCGGCGCCCCTGGACGCGCGTGCGCGCGTAATCTACGCTCGCCTCGTAGCCCGCCACCCCGAGTACCGTGGCGCCCATGCCCACGCGGATGCGCGCCTCGTTCATCATGTGGAACATGTATTTCAGGCCCTCCCCCGGCGCACCCACCCGATAACCAGTGGCGCCGCCCTGTTCGCCAAAATTGAGCAGGCAGTTGGTAGTTCCCCGGTGCCCGAGCTTGTGGTTCAGGCCGGCCAACGACACATCGTTGGACTCTCCAGTCAGGCAGCCTTCCGCGTCTACGCGCTTCTTCGGGACGATGAAAAGTGAGATGCCGCGCGTACCAGGCACTGGCTTGCCGTCTGCGCCGGGAATCTTCGCCAGCACCAGGTGGACGATGTTCTCCGTCAGTTCGTGGTCCCCGCCAGAGATCCACATCTTGTTGCCGGTCAGGCAGTAACGGGGGCCCAGGGCGTCGGACATGAATTCCTCCCCGTCCGGTACGGCGCGCGTGGCGATATCGGAAAGCGACGAGCCTGCCTGCGGCTCGGAAATGCACATGGTGCCGAACCAGCGGCCCGACAACTGGTTTGCCGCGAACACGCGCTTCTGCGCCTCGGTGCCGTGCACCATCAGCAGGTTGGCGTTGGCCGTGGTCAGCGTAGCGTAGTTTGATATGCCGATGCTCGCCTTGCAGAAGAAGGCGTTGGCTGCCATTTCGATGACGAAGGGCAGGCACATGCCACCTGCGGCCTCCTCCTGCGTTGCCGCCAACATGCCCGACTCGACGTAGCGCGCGACCGCCACGTGCGTCTCGCGCGGTAGCACCACGCGTCCGTTTGCGAAGTGCGGCTCCTGGGTGTCCACTAGCCGGTTGTGCGGCGCAAACTCGGCAGCCGCCAGGCGCTCGCACATGTCAAGCACCGAGCCAAAGGTCTCCATCGAGTGCTCGGCAAAGCACTCGCGGTCCAGCAGCGACTCGACCACCAGCCAGTCGTTCAGCAGGAAGTCGACGGTGGCTCTCATCGCAGGGCCTGCCGCATGCTGTCCCCGCTGGGGAACTCCTCGAAGATGCCTGCGGCGCCCATGCCGCCGCCCACGCACATCGTCACCATCTGCGTGATGACGCTGAACAGCTCCTCCCAGAACAGGCCCGCCGCCTGCGCCGCGCAGGCCTTCTGCTGTCCGGCGGCACCGTACTCATCCATGCGCTCTCGGGGAATGCCGCAGCGCGGCGCCACCGTTTCGGCGGTCTTGAGCATCGGCCAGTAGATCTCTGGCGTGTACGCGTTGAGCCAGCCATCGGTGAACATGTGCCAATTCACCTCGTTCTGCACGCACGAGATGCTTTCCACGCCGCCTGCAACGAACACTTCGGCCTCGCCGGTCTTGATGCGCTGCGAAGCCAAGGCGATGGTCTGCAGTCCGTTGGAGCAGAAGCGGTTGACGGTTGTTCCAGCCACGGTCACCGGCAGGCCGGCGCGCAGGGCGGCCTGCCGCCCCACGCTCCATCCCGTCGCGCCTTCCGGATTGGAGCAGCCGAGTAGCACGTCGTCGACGGCGCCGGGATCGAGCCCCGCCCGCGCAACGGCCTCCTTCACGGCCAAACCGCCTAGCGTGGCACCGTGTGTCATGTTGAAAGAGTCCTTCCAGCTCTTGGTGAGCGGCGTGCGCGCTGTGGAAACGATCAGTGCGTCGGTCATGGTGGTGCTCCGGGTTCAGCTGGAAGTGCGGCCTTTGACCACGCAGTTGAAGGAGCGGCCTTCAACCGCAAGGCGTGCGAGCCGCAATGTTGGCTTGAGAGGACAACACGTCCATGCTCTGCGCACGGGTGGTACGCGGCGCCGCTTCGGGCGCAAAACTGGTAAGGCCGGCGCCCGTCAGGCGTTGCAGGCCCTGTACATCGAACGGGTTGAGCATGCCCACCAAGGTGCTGCCCGATCGCATCATGCCCAGCTCAGCATAGGACGGGCTGCCCACCTTGAGCACCAGCTCACAACCCAGCGCGCCGGCCGCATCGGTGATCTGTGCGCCAGCCGCCTCGTACGCGGCATCGGTGACGCTAGCAGCAATGCCGGCGCCAGCCTGCGCCCGCAAGGTGTGGGCTTGGGCCGCCAGCTTCTTGGTGGTCTCGGGCGTCAATGCGACACGGGTCTCACCGACCGCTGTTTCAGCGGGTATGCCAAGCATCATCAGTGAGTCCTCAGTGCACTGGCATAGCGTCATCGCAACGGACGACGACCGTGCCCATTTTGGTCTTGGCTTCCACGGCGAGGTGCGCGAGTGCGGTCTCGTGCAGCGCGTAACTGCTGTCGACCGCATGGACGGCCAGTGGCGTTTCGGCCAGCCAGCGCTTCACGCCGCGCTGCGCCGCGCTGCGTACCAATGCGGGAAGCCCGGATAGATAAAGACCGCGCAGGCGAAGGTTGGTGCGGATCAGTCGCGCCATCGGCAGCGAAGCGATGCCCTGCGACCCGATCGCGTAGCTCACCCAAGTCGCGCCTTCAACCGAAGCGTCCAGCACCAGTTCACAGTTCGCCACTGCATCGACGTCGACCACGCGGTGCACGCCTTGCGGTGCGGCCGCGCGCAATTGCTCCGGCGCGGTAGGGTGCGTGTAGTCAATCACCACGTCCGCCCCAGCACGCCGAGCATGTTCTGCCTTGGTCTCGGAGCTCACGGTGGCGATCACGAAAGCACCCGCCCATTTTGCCAGTTGAACCGCGTAATGGCCGACTGCGCCCGCACCACCCGTCACCAGCACCACGCGGCCATTGATGGGGGTATCGTCGAACAGCCCACACCAGGCCGTCATGCAGGGGATGCCCAGACAAGCGCCCTGGAGCTCCGTCACATGGGGGGGAAGCGCAGATGTGAGGTCCGCGTCCAGGCAGATGTATTCGGCGGAAGTCCCAAAAGGCCGACCGCGTGGGCCGAAATACAGCCACACGCGTTCGCCGACACGGCTTGGGTCGACCTTTTCACCCACCGCATCGATCACCCCCGCGCCGTCGCTGTTGGGAATGATGCGCGGGTAGTCCATGGCGTGCAATCGGCCGGCTCGGCGATTGGCGTCGGCAGGGTTGACGGCGGATGCGCGCAACCGCACGCGCACCTCGCCGCGCGCCGGCACGGGCGTCGGCATCTCGCCGTACTGCAGCACCTCCTGTGCAGGACCCTGCTGCTCGTACCATACCGCCTTCATGCGCCTTAACTCACCTTCACGACTTGCTTGCCGAAGTTCTTGCCCGTGAGCATGCGGATGAACGCATCGGGCGCGGAGCGCAGACCCTCGGAGACATCCTCCTTGAACTTGATCTTGCCCTCTTTCACCCACACCGACAACTCGGCCAGCGCCGTGGGAAAGTAGTCATTGTGATCGGCAATGACGAAGGCGCTGATGGTGACACGATGCATCAGCAACTGCCGCATGCCTTTCACCCCATAGGGTTCCGCCGCGTTGTACTGGCTGATGTTGCCGCACAAGGCGACACGCGCGTGGTCGGCCACGCGATTGAGCACCGCGTCGAACACCGGACCACCCACGTTTTCGAACACCACATTGACATAGTCGGGCGTCGCGGCAGCCAACTGCTGCTCGAAATCCGGTGCGCGGTAGTCGACGCATGCGTCGAAGCCGAGTTCCTCGGTCACGTAGCGACACTTGTCAGGACCACCCGCGATGCCGACCACGCGGCAACCCTTGATCTTTGCGATCTGACCGACGACACTGCCGACCGCACCGGAGGCGGCGCTTACCACCACAGTCTCACCGGGTTGCGGGTTGGTCAGTTTCAGCAGGCCATAGTGCGCCGTGACACCCGGCATGCCAAGCGCGCTCAGCGCGGCGGAGGGCGGCCCCAGCTTCGGATCCAGCACGCGCAGTCGCGCTGTGGTGCGGGTCACCACAGCGTAGGTTTGCCAACCCAGCGGCCCGGTGACAATGGAACCCTTGGGCAATGTCGGCTCGCGGCTTTCCGTCACCTCGCCGACGGCCGCACCGGGCATCAGTTCGCCGATCTCGAGCGGAGGGACATAGGATCGCTCAGGGTCCATGCGCGGGCGCATGTACGGATCGAGCGATAGCACCATGTTGCGGACTAGAGCTTCGCCCTCCTTGAGGTTTGGCAGCTCGACCTCGACCGTCTCGAAGTCTCCCGGTGTCACCATCGCCTGAGGACGGCG